>CAYSJP010000383.1:0-1553 GCA_964431395.1 uncultured Halobacteriales archaeon | reverse complement strand
ACCGAGCCGCCGGTGATGATCCGGTAGCGGTCGTGGGCCACCCGGACGACCGACAGGTCCGAGACGAACCCTCCGTTGTCCGCGAGGATCGGCGTGTAAACCGACTTCCCGACGTCGACGTCCATCCGGCCCACGGCCATCTTCTCCATGTACTCGGTAGCGCCCGGGCCCATCACGTCGAAGATGCCAAAGCCCATGTCGCCGACCATCGCGACCTTGTCGCGCATGTGGAGGTGCTCCCCGAGGATGATCGGGGACCACCACCGGGAGTCCCACTCGCTCGGCCGGAGCAGGTCGTCGAGTTCGTCGTTGTACCGACGGACGAGGTCCTCGTTCGAGTTGAACCACTGGGGACGCTCCCAGCCGCCGGCCTGGAAGAACCGGGCGTCGAGGTCGTCCTGGCGGTGGTAGAAGGCGCTCGTCCGGAGCGGGCGCGAGGACTGCCACTGCTCGGCCGGGTGGACGATCCCGTAGATCTTCCGGTAGCCCTCCCTGGACCGGTTCTTGACGAACTCCGTCGAGGTACCCCACTCCTTGAACCGGTTGACGTTCGAGGCGTGCAGGTCGATGTCCGACCAGCCCCGCGTCATCCACTGGGCCACGGCCTCGCCGATGGCGGGCGCCTCCTTGATCCAGACGGCGGCACACGACCACAGCCCCTCGACGTCCTGGAGCGGTCCCAGAAGCGGCGCGCCGTCGGGGGTCTGTGAGAGCAGGCCGTCGATCTCGTAGCGGACGCCGGCCTCGGGATCGTCGAGCACGTCCGGCATCAGGTCCAGCGCGTCCATCATCGACTGTTCGAAGGCGTCCTCGGTGAGCGGCGGCTGTGTGGGCGAGAGGGGCGCCTCGTCGATCGAGAGGATGTCCTCGACGTCCCAGAGGATCGGCCGGTGCTGGTAGGAGCCGACCTCCATGTCGTTGCCGCTCGGGCGCTCGTACATCTGGGTGTCCATGTCGCGGACGACGGGGTGGTTGATCTCGCCCTCGAACTGCTCGAAAAAGTCGATCGGCCCGACGCTGACGAGCTGGTGGACTGCGGGCGAGAGCGGGATCTCGACGCCGGCCATCCGGGCGATCTTCGGGCTCCAGAGTCCCGCCGCGATCACGACCTCGTCGGCCTCGACGGTGCCGCGGTCGGTCTCGACGGCCTGGATCTCACCGGCCTCGACGTGGAGATCGAGCACCTCCGTGTTCGGCGAGACGTGGAGTCCGCCCGATGCCTTCGCCTCCTGGATCCCGCCATCGGGTTCGACGTTGGCCTCCCCGGAGTGGACCGCCTGGGGGTCGACCTCGCCCGAGGCGATGGCTTCAGCTCGCGCCCGCATGACCTCCCCGGCGCGCAGGGGATCGCAGGTCCCGGCACCCTTGCTGTGGAACCCGCCCTTGATGATGTCGGTGTTGATGTACGGGACGTGCTCCTCGACTTCCTCGGGCGTGAGCAGTTCCGCGGGTTCGCCCCACGCCTTGGCGGACTGGACGCGCCGATCGAGTTCCGCCATGCGCTCGTCCGTCCGGGCCACCTCGATCCCGCCGCTGTTCGCGAACGTGTCCAT
>CAYSJP010000382.1:0-1565 GCA_964431395.1 uncultured Halobacteriales archaeon | reverse complement strand
TGGAGGAGTTCCGGGATCGCAAGGGGACACTCGTCGAGGAGGCCGAGGGGATCCGCGATCGGATCGAGACCTACGAGGCGCGCAAGAAAGAGACGTTTATGGAGGCGTTCGAGGCGATCAACGGGCAGTTCCGGCAGATCTTCGAACGGCTCTCGAACGGGACGGGTCGCCTCCACCTCGAAAACGAGGAGGACCCCTTCGACGGCGGGCTGACGATGAAGGCCCAGCCCGGCGACAAGCCGATCCAGCGGCTCAACGCCATGAGCGGGGGCGAGAAGTCGCTGACTGCGCTGGCATTCATCTTCGCTATCCAGCGGCACAACCCCGCCCCCTTCTACGCACTCGACGAGATCGACGCGTTCCTCGACGCCGCGAACGCCGACCTCGTCGGTGAGATGGTCGACGAACTCGCGTCGGAGGCGCAGTTCGTCGTCGTCTCCCACCGGTCGGCGATGCTCGACCGCTCGGACCGGGCTATCGGCGTCACCATGCAGGACAACAACGTCTCCGCCGTAACTGGGATCGACCTCTCGCCCGGCGACGGCGAACCGGAGGTACCTGCGGATGACTGACGGCGACATCCCACTGGACATCACGGGCCACGAGGACCGCGACCGGCCGGGCAGCCCGGGGGCCCGCAACGAGGAGGCGGCCGACAACGCCATACCGGCGGGGACCGACGACGGTGGCGAGGACGACGTCGAACCGGTGGAGGTGCTGGTCCAGCTGGCGGAGGACGGCGAGATCGACCCCTGGGACATCGACGTCGTCGCGGTGACCGACAAGTTCCTCGAACGGCTGGACGAGGCGGCGCTGCGGGAGTCGGGCCGGGCGCTGTTCTACGCGAGCGTCCTGCTGCGGATGAAAAGCAACGCGCTGCTGGAGCCCGATGAGCCCGAACCGGACGAGCCCGAACCCTGGGAGCGGATGGCCGACGGCGAGGTGCTCGCCGAGCCCGACCCCTTCGCAACGCTCGAACGGGAGATGGATCGGCGCCTCGAGCGCAAGCGCGCCCGGGGGATGCCCCGGACGCTAGACGAGCTCGTCCGGGACCTCCGGGAGGCAGAGCGCGAAACCTGGTGGAAGGAGTCACGCGAGTACGACACGAGCGACTCGCCGGACGGCTACGACCGCGGGACCCAGGAGCTCGACTACCGCCGCGCCGACCAGTTCCGGGCCGACGAGGAGCCGACAGAGTCGGAGGTAACCGGCAGGACCCACGGCGAGGATATCGAGACGATCGTCGACGACGTCTACGCGACGGTCCGTGAGCACTACGACCAGGGCCGCAAGGAGGTGCTGTTTCGGGAGGTGGAATCGGACGGGATTTCGCGGGTCCGGACGTACCTGGGGCTGCTCTTTCTCTCCCATCGCGGCCAGATCCGGCTGCGCCAGGACGAACTGTTCGGCGACCTCTGGATCCAGGATCCTGCTGCGGTGGCTGGGTCCGGCGAAGCTGTTGCTGATTGATACAGAGTGTCGTGGATCGGCACCTCCGTAGCCGAACACTCCGTCCGGAGCCGCTCCAAAAGCGTTTAGCCGGCGGCTGCCAAGCCGCGGGTAAT
>CAYSJP010000381.1:0-1583 GCA_964431395.1 uncultured Halobacteriales archaeon | reverse complement strand
GGCTGGAGGACCTCCTCGTGGAGGACACCCGGCCCCGCGACGTCGCGGCGAACTACCTGCGGCTCGTCGAGCGGTTCGTCGAGCGGGACGTCCCCCTGATCGGGTTCGTGAAGTCGCCGACGACGCGGACGATCACCCGCGCGGTCCGGTCGAAAACCGGCAACGCACCGTGGGTCAACGACACCGCCCTCTTCAAGCAACTCCTCGAGCGCCGGGAGGACGGGGACCGGGTCACCGACGACCTCACGTTCACGAACTGGTTTCTCTCCCGCGGCGGGCCCGACCGGGTGTTCTCGACCGCCGGCGACGCGCTCGGACTCGACCTGCGGCTCGACCCGGCGGCCTACGAGACGGCCTTCTTCGTCGCCTACGACCCCCGGACCGACCTCCTGTTCCGCGTCGAGACGCCCCGGGCGTTCGCCCGCGATCCGGATCTCCGTGACCGGATCCAGCGTCAGGTGCTCCAGGGCGTGGCCGTCGGGCGCGGTCCCCCCGAGTCGGTCGCGAAGGCCGACGAGCTCGCCCGGATCAGCCGCGAGGAGAAGGCCACCCTCCAGGACGCGCTCGAGCGCACCTTCGATTCGGAGCGCGAGAGCGAGTACGACGAACAGCGGTGGGGGATCGACGCGGCGGGGTACTAGTACCCCGGCCGTGGTCCCGTACACCGTTCGCTGCCCGGAGCGGGTGAACGACCTCACGGACGAGAGAAAGGAGTGTGAGCGGTCCAGCCAAACGTTTATTGCTGATACTCGGCGTGTGGCTGTCGGCGTTCATCGGAACGGTCGCGGCGATCGTCGGCGCGTCGACGACGAAATACGGCGCGCGGCTCCTTCCGGTTCGGGCGGGTAACTGATCGAGTACGCCTTCGCATCGAAGGGATGAACAGTCGATTAGTTACGCATCCGAACCGAAATCCCCGAAACGTGTTGTATCACGGCCTCGTAGCACGGGTATGCGTGACCTCGACGACACCGACATGGAGATCCTGTCGCTGCTGGCCGAGGACGCCCGCCGCCCGTTCAGCGCGATCGGCGAGGAAGTCGGGCTGTCCGGACCGGCGATCTCCGACCGCGTGGACCGGTTGCGGGAGGCAGGGATCATCAACCGCTTCACCGTCGACGTCGACCGGGCACAACTGCGGGCGGGGGTTCCGGTGCTCGTCCGGGTGACGGTACCCTCCGGAGCGCTCGAGGCGGTTCGTGGCCGGGTTCGGCAAGCGGACGGCGTCGAGCACACCTTCGTCACCGCCGAGGGGGACCTCGTGTTCTCGGCCCGTGCGGACGCGCGGAACGTCCGGACGTGGGTCGAAGGACTGCTGGAGGGCGTCGGGGCGGCGGAGTACGAGGTCACGCTCCTCGACGAGGTCGAGTGGACGCCCTCGGTGGAGGGCCTCTCCTTTGCCCTGACCTGCGCGGAGTGTGGTAACACCGTCGACAGCGAGGGCGAGACGGCCCGCATCGACGGCGAGGTCTACCACTTCTGCTGTGGCTCCTGCCTCGCCCGCTTCGAGGAACGCTACCGGACGCTGGCGGAGGGGGCCTGATAATGACTCGTGTAGGCAATTACCGTATCGACCGCCCGAC
>CAYSJP010000380.1:0-1622 GCA_964431395.1 uncultured Halobacteriales archaeon | reverse complement strand
ACGAGCGCCCGCGCCTTGTCGAGTGTCTCGGCGTACTCCCGTTCCGGCACCGAGTCGTGGACGATGCCGGCCCCGACCCGCAGGTGGTACTGATCGCGGTACCGGACGAGCGTCCGGATGATGATGTTCAACGTTGCCCTGTCGTCGAACCCGAAGATGCCGATACTCCCGGTGTAGGGGCCCCGTCGGGTCGCCTCGACCTCGTCGATGATCTCCATCGTCCGGGGTTTGGGCGCGCCGGTGATGGTCCCCCCCGGAAAGACCGCCGCGATCGCGTCCGCGAGGTCGTACTCCGGGAGTAGCCGCCCCTCAACGAGGGAAACGAGATGCATCACCTCCGAGTAGCGGTCCACCCGCCGGTACTCCGTCACGTCGACGCTGCCGAACGCGCTCACCTTCCCGAGGTCGTTCCGTTCGAGGTCGACCAGCATCGCGTGCTCGGCGCGCTCCTTCTCGTCGGAGAGCAGGTCCGCCTCGAGGCGCGCGTCCTCGGCCTCGGTCGCCCCCCTGGGCCGCGTCCCCGCGATCGGTTCCGTGACCAGCTCGTCGCCGTCGCGCTCGAGCAACAGCTCCGGGCTCGCGCTGACGAGGTCGACGCCCGGGAACTCGAGGAGCCCGGAGTAGGGCGCGGGGTTGACCTCCCGGAGCGCGTCGAAGGCGGCGACCGGATGGACGGCCGCGGGTGCAGACAGCCGCTGGGAGATGTTTGCCTGGAACGTGTCGCCATCCCTGATGTACTGCTTGACGCGCTCCACGCGATCGGTGAACTCCTCGCGGGTGCAGTCGCTCTCGAAGCGAGCCGTCTCCGTCTCCCCGGCGGTCGCCGCCGCTCCCGCCTCGATACCGGGGTCGCCATCGGCGGCCCGGCGTGCCAGTGCGAGCGCCTGCTCGCGGCCGCGATCGTACGCGTCGCGGGTCGCTTTGTCGTCGGTCGACGCCGAATCCCTGTCGTCGGTCGACGCCACGTCGATGCCATCGTCGACCGGCGCTCCATCGCGGGGGCCGACGCGCGGACAGGCGGTGATCCGGAGCGTCACGCGGTCCCCGCGGGGCTCCTCCCACGCGGCGAGTGTCTCGTAGCTCGCGACCTGGATCCGGGGCAACTCGCGATCCCGGCGGGCGTTCTCGGGCAACCGTTCGAGGTCCCGGACCACGTCGTAGGAGAGCCAGCCGATCGCCCCACAGGGAAAGGGTACGTCACAGTCATCCCGGTGGAGCCGTTCGTCGCCGAGCCAGGACGTCAGTGCGGGAAGGGCGTCCCCGTCGTCGGGACCGACCTCGAAGACGTCGATCGGGTCGACGCCGAAATACCCCCACCCTGACTGCCCGCCGGTCGTGCCGAGATACGCCCCGCCTGTGCCGTCCCGGGCCCGCCGGTAGGCGAGAAACGGATCGTCGACTGTCACACGAACCTCGACCGGCACGCGCGCGCCGTCCGGCGCGTCGGCTGCAACGGTCGCGAACTCCTCGAACCCGGTGACGACCTCCGGCTGCATGGCTGTTGCCAGGGGAAGGACGACTAATCGTTTTTCGGTTCCTCTTGATTCTCACAGAAAAGTTGACGCGTCTACTGTTAACAAGCAACGCTGAAGCACTTCGACAGTAAATCTCAGGAGAGTCAC
>CAYSJP010000379.1:0-1623 GCA_964431395.1 uncultured Halobacteriales archaeon | reverse complement strand
GCCGCCGGTGCCGACGCCGGCCTTGCTGGCTTCATACAGCTGTGAGACCTCGCTTTCCGACAGCCCCGCCGAGAAGGCATGCACCTCGTCTAAGCGGCCGCTCGTCCCCTCGTTGAACCCGCCGGTCATCAGCCGCAGCGGGTCCGCATCCGAGGTCGCCCAGGGCCCGCTACCCGTCAGGGGCGACTCGGACAGTTCGCCGTCCAAGTCGAACACGTGTAGGCGCACCGGCGGGTCGGCGTTCTCGTCGACGACCGTCACCGCGTAGTACCACGTGTCGGTGTCGAGCGTGTTCGTCGGCCCGATCTCCCCGAACGCGTCGCCGTCGCGGCTCTCGATCAGCAGCGTGTCGTTGTCCTCGTCGAAGCGGGCCTGGTAGCCGCTGTCCGGCGGCGTCGCGTCCGGCGGGGAGTCGCCGCCGACCTGGTAGATCCGCCCGAAGTCGTCGTGGCTCGTGTAATTGAACCACGCGCCGACCGTCCCGGCACCGGCGTTCAGCGGCAGGTCCTCGCCGGATTCGAGCCCGTCGTCGGGGTTGTTCGCCCCACTGGACTCGAACTCCCAGGCGTTGCCGACCGCACCCTCCGCGCCCGGCGTCGGCGACTCGAACTCGGTCGCGTCCGTCCCCGTCACCTCGTTCGTGGCCGTGTCGCCGTCCAGCGAGTAGTACGCCTCCAGGTTCTCCGCCTGGGGCAGCGCCGGGCCGTCGTCCTCGCCGGGGCTCTGGCTGGCCTCCCAGAGGTCCGCCACCTCGAGTTCGTTGAGCGCCCGCGAGTACGCCCGCACTTCGTCCATCCGGCCGGCGGTGTCCCGGCCGTCGCCGGACATCATGATCAGCTGTGCGGCGTCGGACTGCCCGCGCGTGCCGGTCCCGGTGACCGGCGACCCGTCGAGTTCGCCTTCCTGGTCGAACACGTGCAGGCGGTAGTCGCCGCCGTTCATCACCGTGACCACGAAGATCCAGGTGTCCGGGCTGACGGGCACCGCGTCGCCGCTCTCGCGACCGGTGCCGCCGCCGTCCCAGTACTGCGGGATGAGCGCGTCGCCGCCGTCGAACTCGATGTTGAACCCGTCGGTCGGCGCGTCCGGGTCGCCCGCCGAGTCGACGTGGTAGGCCCGCGCGAACGCCTCGAAGTCGCTGTAGTTGATCCAGGCACCGATCGTCGATGCCTCGCCGTTGATCGGGAGGGGATCCGAGATCACCGTATCCGCGGTCGACTCGGTGTCGCCGTTGGTGGTGAACTCCCAGGCGTCCCCGACCAGGCCCTCCGCGCCGGGGGTGGCGGTCTGGGTCGGCGCCTCGGTGCCGGTGATCTCGTTTGTGGCCGTGTCCCCGTCCAGCGGGAAGTACGCTTCCAGGCCTTCCTGTGGGATTTCGGCCGGCCCGGTGTCGACCACCTGGACCGGCACGTCGACGCTCGTCCGCGCGGTCGCGGAGCCGGATTCGTATTTCACGTTCGCGGTGATCGTGTACTCGCCCGGCGCGATCGGCGGCACCGTCACATCCCAGGAGGCGCTCTGGGACTCACGCGAGCCCAGCGTGTCGAAGGTGGTGCCGCCGGCCGGGGTGATCTCCCACTCGTCGGACGGCGCCTCCATCGTCACTTCGCCGTCCTGGAGCGT
>CAYSJP010000378.1:0-1626 GCA_964431395.1 uncultured Halobacteriales archaeon | reverse complement strand
CACACTGGACCATATCGGATCTTTCACGCCGACGGCAATAAATCGTGTGCTAGGGGCAGCCACGGACGGCGGCTGTCCGGGGTGACGCTTCACAGGGCCCGCCACGCACCGAAGAACCGCTGGAGGGCAGTGAGGTGGCCGACGACCGCGAGGACGGCGAGCAGCCACCCGACCGGCGACAGCGGGCCGACCCCCGGCGCGAACGGCGCGACGGCGGTGACGGCCCCGATGAGCGCCAGCCTGTCGGCGCGACCCAGGAGGCCGCCGTACTCCCTGTCCATCCCGATCGCCTCGATCTGGGTGCCCAGATACGAGGTGAGCAACACGCCGGTCACGGCCACGAAGCCCAGCCTGTACCGCCCGATCCCGGCCGCCAGCCCCGCGAGGATCACGATGTCGGCGTACCGGTCGAGAACGTGATCGAGGAGGTCGCCCGCCCGGGAGTCGACCTCGAGTTCCCGGGCGAGCGCGCCGTCGAGCAGGTCGAGCCAGCCGTTCGAAAACACCATGAGACCGCCGACGAGGTACCAGATCCCGTCCAGGGAGAACGCCGCCGTCGCGTCGCCACCCAGGTAGAACGCCCCCGCCGCCCCGATGGCCAGCAGGAAGGCGGCGATGCTGACCGCGTCCGGCGTCACCCCAAGCGCGAGCGCCCCCCGCAGGAAGGGCGCGAGGAGGCGATCCGCGAGCGACCGGAAGCGATCGAGCGTCATGTATCGTCGGTGCTCCCGCACAGGTACCCGGCGAACGAGACGGTTCCCGCCGAGGGGTCGCGCTCCCCGCGGATCACGGCGTCGATCTCGTCCGCGACCCCTTCGGGCGTCCGGTCCGTCGTGTCGACCTCGTAGACGGCGTCCACCCCGTGGCGCTCGACGGCCTCCGTGAGGATCACGTCCAGCGCCTCGCTCTCCGCGTTCTCCCGGGCGGTCGCCCCGGGTTCGCCCCGGTCGCGCAGGCGCGCCTCGATGGTCTCGGGGTGGGCCCGCAGGACGACTACGCGGTCGTTCGAAAAGCGATGCGCCAGGTGTGACTCCACGACTGCGTCGGGGGGTGCCTCGGCATCGAGCCAGTGGGCCAGGGCGTCCACGTCGACGATGGCCGTGTCACGGTCCCCGTCGTGGCCCGCGGTGAACCCCTCCGCCCGAACCACGTCGTTGAGGTGGACGACCGGTCGGTCGGTCGCGAGGTGCTCCGTCGCGGTCGTCTTGCCGGTGCCCGGGGTCCCCGTGACGGCGACGCGTCCGGGGTCGCCGGACCGATCGGGGGGGCCCGTCATCGTTCCGCGAGTATCTCGTTGGCTTCCGAGACGGCGTGTTTCGTGTCGGCCTCCGTCCCGCAGGTGATCCGGATACACCCGGGGAGGCCGAAGCTGGTGCAGTCCCGGACGATCACGCCGCGAGCCTCGAGGGCATCGCTCACGCCGCTCGCGTCGCCGACCGCCGCGAGCACGAAGTTCCCCCGGCTCTCCCAGGTGGGTGCGTCGAGTTCCTCGCGGATGTACTCCCGGGCCCACGCGGTCGTCTCCACCGTCCGTTCGACGTGCTCGTCGTCCTCGAGGGCCGCGAGGCCGGCCCGGCACGCGATCTCGTTGGCCGCGAAGGGCGTGTTCACCTTCGCGTAGGCGTC
>CAYSJP010000377.1:1347-1628 GCA_964431395.1 uncultured Halobacteriales archaeon | reverse complement strand
CGGACCGGCATGGACTTTGGGGATATCATCGACCTCGAACAGGCCGACAAGCGCCAGGAACTGAACGAGCGGACACCCCTGTCCAATGTCGTGCTCGACATGGTCTGTGAGCACTTCCCGAACCCGGTCGACGCTCAGCCCCGCCGGATCCCGCGGATCTGGCGCGGCGACTCCGACTCCGAGGTCGCCGAGAGTATGCAGTTCGTCAACGAGGAGGGCGAGTTGTTCTCATGGTCACCGATATCTCGATGGACCCACACGCCGGCGAGATCGCGACCGGC
>CAYSJP010000377.1:0-1337 GCA_964431395.1 uncultured Halobacteriales archaeon | reverse complement strand
CCGGCGTATCCCCCGGATCTGGCGCGGCGACGCGGATTCGGAGGTCGCCGAGAGCATGCAGTTCGTCGACGAGGACGGCGAGGTCGTCTTCATGGTCACCGACATCTCGATGGACCCCCACGCCGGCGAGATTGCGACCGGCCGGGTCTTCTCGGGCACGCTGGAGAAGGGCCAGGAGCTGTACGTTTCCGGTACCGTCGGCACCAACCGCCTCCAGAGCGTCGGCATCTTCATGGGCGGGGAACGCGAGGAGGTCGACCGCGTTCCTGCCGGCAACGTTGCCGCCGTCACCGGGCTGGACGACGCCATCGCCGGCTCGACAGTTTCGAGCGTGGAGATGACTCCCTTCGAGTCCATCGAACACCTCTCCGAGCCCGTCATCACCAAGAGCGTCGAGGCCCGGAACATGGACGACCTGCCCAAGCTTATCGAGACACTCCAGCAGGTCGCCAAGGAGGACCCCACCATCCAGATCGAGATCAACGAGGACACCGGCGAGCACCTCATGTCCGGGCAGGGCGAACTCCACCTCGAAGTTATCACCCAGCGCATCGAGCGCAACCAGGGGATCCCGGTCACGACGGGTGAACCGATCGTGGTCTTCCGGGAGTCGCCCCAGCAGTCCAGCCGCGAGGTCGAGGGGATCTCCCCGAACCGTCACAACCGCTTCTACCTGACCGTCGAGCAGCTTGAGCAGTCGGTTGTCGACGCGCTCAAGATGGGCGAGGCGACGATGGGCATGCCCGAACTCGAGCGCCGGGAGGCTCTGCAGGATGCCGGGCTGGACAAGGAGACCTCCCAAGAGGTCGAACACGTCCACGGCGCGAACATCATCATCGACGACACGAAGGGGATCCAACACCTGAACGAGACGATGGAACTCGTCCTCGAGGGCTTCGAGGAGGCGCTGAACGACGGGCCCCTCGCGGCCGAGCCCGTCGAGGGGGCGCTCATCCACCTGCACGACGCCCGCCTGCACGAGGATGCCATCCACCGTGGCCCCGCACAGGTCATCCCCGCGGTCCGCGAGGCGCTACACAACGCGCTCATCGACGCGGAGATCCGCCTGCTCGAGCCCATCCAAGAGGTCCGGATCGACGTGCCCAGCGAGCACATGGGTCCGGCCTCCGGCGAGATCCAGGGCCGCCGTGGCCGTGTCGATGACATGTTCCAGGAGGGCGACCTGATGGTCGTCGAGGGGGTCGCGCCCGTCGAGGAGATGATCGGCTTCTCCTCTGACATCCGCTCGGCGACGGAGGGACGGGCCTCCTGGAACACCGAAAACGCCGGCTTCCAGGTGATGGCCGACAACCTCCAGCGCGAACAGATCATGGAGA
>CAYSJP010000376.1:0-1630 GCA_964431395.1 uncultured Halobacteriales archaeon | reverse complement strand
TTGAGCAGGTGCGACTTGGCGGATTCAGCCGTCTGGTCTTGATCGGTCGACCAGGCGGAGAAGTCACAGCGTCTGCACCCCCAGCGATACACCATATGTCGTTTTTCTTTTGGTCTGTTTCATATAAGCGATTGGGTCTTCCGGCTACAACCGACGACACCCGGTCTTATCACCCCTCGCCACGCAGGATGGATCATGTCTTCGGACACTACGCCAGTGATCGCGGCCGCGGTCAGGACTCCCCAGGGACGCGAGGACGGCGTCTTCGCCGAAACCAGGGGCGAGGACCTCTCGGTACCCCTGATCGAGGCGATCCTCGCGGAGACCGATCTCTATCCCGCCGCCGTCGAGGACCTCATGTGGGGATGTGCCCAGCAGCGCGGCGAACAGGACAACAACCTCGCGCGGGTGATCGCGCTTCTCTCCCCGCTCGGCGAGTCCACCCCCGCCACCACGATCAACCGCTGGTGTGCCTCCTCGATGCAGGCGATCGCCTCCGCCGCCGACTCGATCGCGGCGGGCCAGCGCGACTGCGTCATCGCGGGCGGCGTCGAGTCGATGTCCCGCGTCCCCATGGACGTCGGCGAGGACCTCCACCCCGGCATGTCCGAGCGCTACAACGTGTTCGACCTCCAGATGGGCATGACCGCCGAGAAGGTCGCCGGCGAGTACGACGTCTCCCGGGAGGCCCAGGACGAGTACGCCCTCCGGAGCCACGAGCGCGCCGCCGAGGCGACCGACGCGGGGCGCTTTTCGGACGAGATCGTCCCGATCGAGACCGAGGAGGGGACCGTCACCGAGGACGAGGGCATCCGCCCGGACACGACCCTCGAGAAGCTCGCCGACCTTCCGCCCGCGTTCACCGGCGACGGGACGGTCACGGCGGGCAACGCCTCCCAGATATCCGACGGCGCGGCCGGGACGCTGGTCTGTAGCGAGGCGTTCGCCGACGAGCACGGCCTCGACGTCGTGGCGTACGTGGGCGATCACAACGTCGCCGGCGTCGACCCCACCGTGATGGGGATCGGCCCGGTGCCGGCGACCCGGGGACTGCTGGAACGAACGGGGGAATCGATCGAGGCGTTCGATCTCGTTGAACTCAACGAGGCCTTCGCCTCACAGTGTCTGTACAGCCGGCGCGAACTCGGCGTTCCCGAGGAACGGTTCAACGTCAACGGCGGGGCGATCGCGCTCGGCCACCCCCTGGGAGCCTCCGGCGCTCGCCTGCCCGTGACGCTGCTGCACGAGATGGAGAAACGCGGTGCAAAGAAGGGCCTGGCGACGCTGTGTGTCGGGTTCGGCCAGGGGATGGCGATCAGCTTCGAGCGGGCACCCTAGCGGTCGACCTCGCCCATGATCGTGTCGAGACTGCCGAGCGTGGCGACGAGGTCGGCCACCAGTTCCCCCTCGGTCATCTCCCCGAGCGCCGAGAGGTGCGAAAACGAGGGACCGCGGATCTTGAACCGGGCGGGCTCGTCGGTGCCGTCCGACCGGATGTAGATGCCGAGTTCGCCCTTCGCAGCCTCGACTGCGCGGTAGATTTCGGCGTCCTCCGGGGGCTTGATCGTCCGGGGTACGTTCGCCTGAACCGTCCGCTCCCCGTCGGGCCAGTCCTCCAGCAGGTTCGCAC
>CAYSJP010000375.1:0-1649 GCA_964431395.1 uncultured Halobacteriales archaeon | reverse complement strand
AGCGTCGAGTACACGAGGTTCTCCGCATAGACGATCAGGGGCCCGCCGAACTCGTCGTGGGCCGCCCGGAGCACCTCGCCGTCGACCCCCTCCCGGAGACAGCGCACCGCCCGGCGAAGTGCGCCGTCGACCGTCTCGATGGAGTCGCGGTGACTTCCGCGGATCGTCTTTCGCGTCCCGAACACGAGGCTCCCGTCCCCATCGGCCGCCTCGACGACACGCTCGGGGTAGGCCTCAACGAAGCGCTCGTCGTAGAGCGTGAACCGGAATGAACTTCCGTCGACCTTCTCCAAGAGGGTGAGGTCGGGCGCCTCGAAGAGATCAGACGGGACGACGGGGTGGTCGTACCGCGGGATCTTCGGGTACACCTTCATGTGGGTCGGTTCTCATGGCCCCCTCAGAACGCTTTCGGGGGTGTGCTACTCATCCGCATCGGGGGTTTCGAGCTCAGCAAGTCCCTCGCGGAGGTCCCGCAGGTCGCGTTCGAGTCGATCGACGTGCGATTCAAGATCCTCGACGCGCAACAGCGCGAGCCGGAGATACGCCTCGTCGCGATCCGGCATCAGCGGGGTGTGGGTCGTCTCGTCGAGCGGATCCGCGTCCTCGTCGGCGCCTCTACGGACCAACTCCTCGCGGGTCGCCCGGAGTTCCTCTCGGAGTCGTGCTTCCTCGTCCATGGCTGTCCACGCCACCGGGGTGGCAGCCCGCTACGGTCCCGGCGGGACGGTCGCGCGGACCGCTCACCGGCGGCGTGGGTGATGGAGTGCCGCTCGTGGGACCATCGGACACCCGTACCCGCGGTCAGAATAAGTGCTTTCTGGGGTGCAACATCCAATCGCTCGAAATCCCCGCGATCGACCGGTTAACTCCCGGCCTCATCGAGACGACGGACGCGTTCGACCTCCGCGAGGGCGTCCCGAAGGGCGTCGATCGACTCGATCCGGTCGAGTTCCCCGTGCACCGCCTCGACGAGTTCCCGTCGCTCGTGGACCGTTTCGTCGCCTGATTCGACACGAACCGCCTCGACGTGCACCTCTCGCGTCTCCCGCCAGCCACACTCCCAACAGAAACGGGTGATCTCAACGAGGTCACCTTCGTCGGCGGCCAGCACGGCGCGTTCGACGCTCGCGGTCGGTGCGACCTCTGGTCCCGGTTCGACGGTGATCGTCCGAGAGCCACACTCCGGGCAACTCATGGGACTTCTCAACCCGCCTCGGAGATAAGCCATTCGCGGGTGCGCCGAACGAGACCACGATCTCTCACCGCGTCCACTACTCCGGCACGTCGGGATCGTGGTGCTTGCCGTCCAGTTGCTTCACGAGCCGATCGTACAGGACGAGGCTCCCGGCGGTCGCCACGTTCAGCGGCCACTCGCTCGGGATTTCGAGGGCGGGATACGTCTCGATGACCTCCGCCGGAAGCCCGTGATCCTCGGCACCGAGCAGGTAGACCGCCCGCTCGGGATGGGCAAACGTGTGTAGCGGTCGGGACGCCTCGGCGAGTTCGACGCAGATCAACTCCGCGTCGGGAGGCATCGCCGCGGCAAGTGCCTCGACGGACTCGAAGTTCAGGACCGGGATGTGCCGATCCTGGCCGACGGCGCTCGGCTGGCTCTCGTAGCGCCGGCCGACCGTGAACACGAACGTCCC
>CAYSJP010000374.1:0-1650 GCA_964431395.1 uncultured Halobacteriales archaeon | reverse complement strand
CGACGGTGCCGTCGTCGCCGTTGAACGTGGCGCCGCCGCCCTCAGCCGGCGCCGGACCCTCGACGCCCGTCTCGACACCGCCGACGATCGACCCGTCGTGGCCGTTTCCGGCCCTGTCGGTCACGGTGTCGCCGTCGACGTTGCCGCTCTCGAACGACCAGGAGCCGATCGGATCCGGAAGGGCGGTGGGCTCGTCGTCGCCGGGACCGGATTCGAGGTACGCCTCGATCTCCTGGCGGGTGCCGTCGTCGACCACCTGTTCGTAGGCCACAACCTCCTTGATGTCCCCGTCGAAGTACGGGTCGACCGCGACGTCGTCGATGACCTCGTCCTGGCCCATGCCGAACTGGTTGGTCGGCTCGGCCACGTCGCCACCCGGATCCGGCGTGAGGCTCAACTCCTCGCCGTCCAGGTACAGGGTCGGCGCGCCGGTCTCGGGAACCAGCGCGGTCGCGGTGTGGAACTGGTCGTCCTGGATGGTCGTGTCGGATTGGTACCAGCTCACGCCGCCGTACAGCACCTCGACGTATCCGTCGAAGGAGTCACGGCTCTCCCGGTTCAGGAAGATCCCGAACCCGTTGGCGGCCTCGTCGGAGCCGTTGAACGCGATCGCCTGCCGCGGGACGGTCTGATCGTCGACCCGGAACCGGGCCGACAGCGTCGCGCCGGTGCCGGTCGGCAGCGGCTCCCCGGAGGCCAGAAAGTCGCTGTCGCCCTCGAAGCGGACTGCCGGCCCGCCGTTGGGAGTGACCCCCTCGACGTAGGTCGGCTGGGCGTCGCCGTTGGACTGCGTGAGGTCGATCCCGCCCGTCGAGGCGGGCCACGTCGGGACCGCGTCGCCGTCGCTCAGATCCGCGTCGGCCGCGGCGTACTGCCCGACCAGCCCCTCCTGGGGCAGTTGTGGCTCGGAGGGTTCGTCAGTCATCTGACTGGCCTCCCAGAGGTCCGCCACCTCGAACTGGGTGAGCGCGCGGTCGTAGGCGTACA
Source organism: uncultured Halobacteriales archaeon (assembly GCA_964431395.1). Taxonomy (GTDB): domain Archaea; phylum Halobacteriota; class Halobacteria; order Halobacteriales; family Hikarchaeaceae; genus CAYSJP01. The sequence goes on along the minus strand of CAYSJP010000374.1, from coordinate 663 downwards.
CCTCGTCCATGCGGCCGGCGGTGTCCCGGCCGTCCCCGGCCATCAGAAGCAGCGGCTGGCTCGCCGCGTCGCCACGGCTTCCGAGTTCCCACGACACCGGCGAGGCGTCGATCTCGCCCTCCAGATCGTACACGTGGAGACGCGCCGTGTTTCCGTCGATGACGGTGATCACGTGGTACCACGTCTCCGGGGAGACGGGGATGTTGATCGACGAATCGTTGCTCAACCCGCCATCGGAGTTCCAGTGGGTGACGTACAGCTGGTCGTTCCCACCGTTGAACTCGATGTTCCACCCCGGGGCGGGCGCGGTATCCGGATCGCCACCGACCTGGTAGACCCGGCCGAAGCCTTCGTGTCCCGTGAAGTTCACCCACGCGCCCACCGTGGCAGCCTCACCGTTCAACGCCAGATCCTCCGAGACGATCGAATCGGCCGCGGACCCGGTGTCGTCGTTCGTGGTGAACTCCCAGGCGTTGCCGACCGCGCCCTCCGCACCTGGCATGGCCGTCTGGGTTGGCGCGTCGGTGCCCGAGTCGGCGTTCGTCGCGGTGTCACCGTCCAGCGAGTAGTATGCGATGTGGCCGTCCGGGATGGTCGCCGGGCCCGCACTCTCGACGGTGACGGGCACCTCGGCGGTGGTCCGGGCGGTCGCGGAGGCGGATT
>CAYSJP010000373.1:0-1674 GCA_964431395.1 uncultured Halobacteriales archaeon | reverse complement strand
CGAGCTTCTCGGGAGTGACCATCCGCCCCTCGACCACGCGATTGTCGGCCATACCCGAGTGTGCGGTCCCGACGACTTAAGCGGTTCACTCCCGGTAGTGTCGCGGGGGGCGATCGAACCGTGCGGGGTTACAGCCACGGGTCGCGTTCGCGGGGGGGGATCCCCCTGTCGTCGCCGTCGGCGTCGTCGTCCGCGCCGTCGCCGTCGCCACCGTCGGCGAGCCGGTGATCGTCGGGGGAGGGCACGCCGTCGGCCTCCGTCCCGGGATCGAAGGCGAGTATCGCGGTCACGGCGAGCACCGCGAGGGCGGCGTTCCCGGGGACGAGATCGAACAGCGAGAGGCCGAGCGTCCCGAGCGCGACCGCGCTCCCGAACCGGAAGCGGTCGACGTCCACGAGGCTCCGAAGGACGGGGGCCAGCAGGGCGAGCAGGAGCGCGAACGCGACGCCGACGGCGGCGGCGCCGGCGCCGCGGGCGACGAGGCCGGACTCGACGGAGACCTGAAACGCCGCGCCCGCGGGGTCGATGCTCGCGACGAGGCCGAGGCCGACGATGATCGCGGGACGGGGAAGGAACTCTCCCACCCGCGCGCTCGCAGTGGCGGCCGCGACCGCGAGGATCACGAGCGCGGCGAAGCGCTCGAACACGGCCAGATCGAGTAAGCTCCCGATCGTCGGCGCGAGCGCAGCTTCGAGGGCCGCGACGGCTACGAGCACGGCGCCGAACCCCGCGATGGCAGGGAGCCGCGACCGGGGGTCCTCGCCCATCTCCGCGAGAACGACCGCGACCGTCGCGCTTCCGCCGAAAACGAGGAGGCCGACCTGGAGGATCCCGCCGGTCGAATCGAGCGCGCCGGCGAGTATCAGGGCGGGGAAGATACCGTCCACGAGCGGCAGCGCCATGACGGTCGCGAGCAGGCGGATCGACCCGCCGACGCGTTGCTCGAGTGCGAGCGCGACCGGGTGCTGTGAGTTGCTCATTGGATCACGGTCCGTGGCCGTGACCGGCACCTCGCTGGCGTCTCCCCGACGAGTCCCACGAGAGCCGCCAGTTCGCGGGGGTGTCCGCCGGTGTTTCGGTCCCACCAGGAACGCGTTCGAACCTCTCGCCGGAGCGGTCGCGGTGCTCCCGGGCGATGCGGTCGGCGGCGGGACTGGCGGACGCCATACTCGTGTGTTGTGGATGATCGATGATAAATATTCCGTGGTGTTTGACCACACACACCCAGATTCGAACGTTCGGGTGTTTTTATCGGGCATCAATGAGCACGTCGTGGAGGGTCAGCCCACCGGCCGGTCGTGTGTTTGTTCGGAGCGGGGCAGGTCGTTGCTCCGGTCGACGTGCACCCTGACGGGACCCGGGCAGCGTGGTGGAGTGGTCCGTATCACGTAACGTCGATCACTGGGGAACAGTCCGTATCACGCAACGTTTTTGAGCGCGGCTGCCGTCCCCTTGACATGGCAAACGACGCCGCCAGACCGTTCTCCTCGAAGCTCCGGGTGCCGGAGGCGTTGACGTTCGACGACGTGTTACTCCGGCCGGACGAAAGTACCGTCGAACCCGACGAGGCCGATCTGAGCACGCGCGTCTCGACGGGCGTCGACCTCAACGTGCCCGTGCTCTCGGCGGCGATGGACACCGTCACCGAGCACGAACTCGCGATCGCGATCGCCC
>CAYSJP010000372.1:0-1696 GCA_964431395.1 uncultured Halobacteriales archaeon | reverse complement strand
GGGGCCGAACTCTCGGAGAAGATCAAGTGACGCGAGCGCTCCGCGGTGTTCGCCCCGCGGCGTAGAGAAGCCGTTTTAAGCGTCGCCCGACTCGTGTCGCGTGTGTTCCCCGTCGGTGCGCGACGCCTCCTGATTGCCCTCCTCGCTGTCTCCCTGGTCTCCGGGGCGATCGCCCCCGCACTCCTGACCGCGGGGACCGAGCACGCCCGGCCGGGAATCGCCGCCGGCGCGGCGCCGGGCGGCGAGGGACCGGCACCCGCAGCCACGACGCCGGCGGACAACGACTCGATCCGCCACGAGGACCCCGACGAGGCCGGCGAGGACGGCGATCTGGAGACCGTCCAGGGCTGGCTCCTCGGGCGGATCAGCGACCGTCTCGAAGGCAGCACGGTCAACATCAGCCAGGGACAGTACGACGCCGCCGACGGAGCCCTCGACGACCAGACGCGTGAGTACCTCGATCAGTACATCGACGTCGCGGGCGACACCGAGACCGAGGAGGACGACGAGGTCGCGGAGACGATCAACGACACCATCGAGGAGCAGCGCGAATTCGCGCAGACCCGCCGGAACTACTCCGAGCTCTATTCGGAGTACCTGGAGGCGCTCGAGAACGGCAACACGGAACGCGCGAGACGCCTCGGCCGGCAACTGGCCGATCTGGAACGCCAATTGAACCGGTCGGCGGAGAACCTCTCACGCAACTACCGGGAGGTCGGAAACGGGACCGGGATCGACACCGGCGAGGAACGGCGCCTCGTCAACGGGACGGTCGACAACGTCTCCGAGATCCAGGCGGAGATCCGCGAAGAACTGTTCAACGAGACCCGGATCGTCGTCGAGGAGGCCACCGCGAACGCCTCCGTCCTCGATCCGATCGTCGTACGCGGGCGCGTCGTCGTCACGAACGGGACGGCGAACGCGTCGGGCGCCGCGAACGAGACCCCGGTTCCGGTCGGGGAGGTCGTTCTCGACGAGGCCGGAACGCGCGTGACGGTCAACGAGACGGGCCATTTCACCCTGCGCCACCGCCCGGTCCTGCTTCCTCGCGGGGAGCCGACGCTCACGCTACGGTATCTCCCGCCCGCACCGTCGGCGTACCTCGGCTCGACGGGCAACGTCACGGTCGCGATCCGGGGGCACGAACCGACGCTGGAAGTAACCGGGGTGCCCAGAACCGCCGAATTCGGGGAGAACCTCAGCGTGCGGGCCACCCTCACCGTCGGCAACCGGACCATCGAGGGCGTCCCGATTCGGGCCACGCTCGGCGGCGAGCCACTCGCATCGACGACCACCGCGAACGGCAGCACCACCCTTCGGGGCGTGGTCCCGGCGGCGGTTGACGACGGACCCCAGGAACTGCGCGTGTCCCTCCCCGTCAGCGGGCGGGCGATCGCGACCACGAACGCCACGCGGACCCTGGCGGTCGAGGAAACCACGACGTGGCTGACGACCGGCGTGACCACGCCGTCGCCGACGCGGATCAGGGTCCGAGGCAACCTGGAAACGTTCGTCGGGGAGCCGATCCCCGACCAGACCGTCCGCGTGGCGATCGGCGGCGAGATGGCGGGGAACGCGACCACGAACGAAACCGGGGCGTACGCGGTGACCCTCACGATCCCGGAAGCCGTCAACGCCTCCGACTTCGAGGACCGCCGGGTTCCGGTGACCGTGACCTTCGCGGCGCCGGAGACGA
>CAYSJP010000371.1:0-1700 GCA_964431395.1 uncultured Halobacteriales archaeon | reverse complement strand
CGGTCCGGGCGCCCCCGAGACCGGTCTGGAGGCGTACTTCCCCTTCGACGGCGACACCGCTACCAACGAGGTCACGGGCACCGAGGCCAACGTGATCGGCGACCCGACGACCGGCGTCGAGGGGTTCCAGGGGTCGACGTGGGAGTTCACCACCGACGGCAGCCGCAGCAGCACCACGGACGCGGTCACCTCCGGTGAGGACCTGGCGATCAACGGCGAGAGCGCGACCGTCGCCGGATGGTTCCGGTACTCCGACGCCGAGCCGTACGCCCGAATCTGGCAAGCCGGCGGCGAGGTTTCCACCGTTCCGGTGAACGACGGCGGCGAGCGCATCGGCTGGGAACTCACGTTCCTCAACGAGACCGACACGATTCGGATGTACCACGACGACGCCACGGGGGCGGCGATCGAACTCTCGCCGAACGAGTGGCACTTCGTGGTGTCGGTCGTGGACGGCGACGAGACCCGGTTGCACGTGTTCGGCGAGAACGGCGAACTCGACGCCTCGCCCGTGGTCGGCAGCGCGCCCCGCGACCAGACCGGCTCGGAACCGCTGGTGATGATGTCCGGCGACGACAGCGAGCCGGCGGGCAACGTCGACGAGGTCCGGGCCTACTCGCGGGCGCTCTCACAGGGTGAGATCCGGTCGCTGTACGAGGCGAGCGGCGGCACCATCGACGTGACGGGCCAGAAACACCTCTACTCGATGCCCGGCGACGGGCTGGCGGGGTATCCCCGCTCGCTGGATCGCTTCGGCCTCGACGTCCGCGACGAAGCGGGCGAGGGCACCTTCGAGATCCAGTTCGGCATCCAGGATCCGATGCCGGAGATGCCCGAAACCGGCCAGTACTACGCGGTCCAGCACGACGCCGACGCGAACGAGGTCCGCGCGGTCAAGGGCCACGGACCCGACGGCTCCTACACGGAACTGGCCTCCACGAGCGCCCAACTCGAAAGCTCGACGTGGCACTCCTATCACGTCTGGTGGACCAGCGGCGGCAACATCGAGGTACTCGCGACGGACCTGGACGGCAACGAGGTCGCCTCCCTGTCCTTCCAGGACCTCCGGTACAACTCCGGCGGGATCGGTCTCTGGACCGACACCGGCGACTACTACGTCGACAAGGTCCACATCCGGAGTTCGCCGGGCCGGAACGCGGACGGGACGCTCAAGGACGCCCTGCGGCCGAAGGTATCCCTGCCGTACGGCCTGAACGCCGGCGGGTTCCAGAAGGACGGAACCGCCACGGTCGACGGCCTGGAGTTCGACAACACCGAGGGTCAGGGCGTCGAGGTAGTCGGCGACGAAATCAACGCGGCGTCCTGGGACGAGCCCATCGAGGGCACTGACAACGACCTGATATACCAGAGCGAGCGGTGGGGGCCGGACCTGGGGTACGACATCTACGTCCCCAGCGGCACCTACGACGTCACCCTGCACTTCGCGGAGATGGCGTTCGAGGAGGAGGGCGCCCGGGAATTCGACGTGTCGGTACAGGGCGAGACGGTCGCCGAGGACCTGGACATCTTCGCCGAGGTCGGCGGCAACACCCCCTATACGATCACCGTCGAGGACGTCGAGGTCCAGGGCAACCGGATCGAGATCCGGTCGTCGACCTCGGTCAACAACACCAAATACTCCGGCATCGAGGTCCGGGAGGCGGCCGGCGCGGGGCCGGGCGTGTCGACGCCCTACGGCC
>CAYSJP010000370.1:0-1704 GCA_964431395.1 uncultured Halobacteriales archaeon | reverse complement strand
TTTTCGGCGTCGCGCGGTTGATCTCGTCGGCGACGACGACGTTCGCGAACACCGGACCCTTCCGGAGCGCGAACTCGCCGGTGTGTTCCTGGTAGACGTGGGTCCCGGTGATGTCCGCGGGAAGGGTGTCGGGCGTCATCTGGATGCGGTTGTACTTCAGGCCCGAGGCCCGGGCGAACAGGTTCGCGCCGGTCGTCTTCGCGACCCCCGGTACCCCCTCCAGGAGGACGTGTCCGCGCGTCAGAAACGCGATCGTCAACCGCTCGACGATCTCCTTCTTGCCGATGAGGACCGTTCCGATCTCCGCCGCGATCTCATCGTACAGCCCGGCGGGATCCGTCATTGCTCTCCCGGTTCGGGTTCGGCGTGTAAAACTCCTGCTATGACGCGCTCGATCCGCTCGTCGTCCCACTCGGGGTGGCGCTCGGCGAGATACGCCCGCAACTCCGCCCGCGACAGTCCCGGTCCCCGGTCGGCGTCACGCCCCGCGAGCGAGCGATCGAACCCGGGAACGCCCGCCCGGGCGGCGAACCCGCCCAGCCGATCGCGGAGTCGCTTGGTGTCACCACGCGCCCAGAGGCCGACCGCGCCGACCCCCAGGAGACCGACGAGCACCTGCAACAACGGCGTCTCCCGGAGGACCAGGAGAGCCAACTGCAGGGGCGGGATGTCGGCGGTGTGTGAGTAATCCAGCAGGACCCGATCGCCGGCACCGAGCAGGTTCGCCGCGAACGCCCGGTTGTCGGGGCGCTCGACCATGGCGTTGATCAGGAGGCTCGGGTCGCCGACCGTGACCACCCGACCGTCCCCGACCGGCTCGACGACCGCGACCGGGTAGGATCGAAGCGTCTCGCTTTCGTCGAGTTCGTCGTTGCGGTTGCGGTCGACGTACCCGAACTCCGAGGTCCCGACGAGCGTCGTCGCCGCGCCGGGCTCGACGGCCGTCCCGTAGTTGAGCGTGAGCGATTCGACGCCGTCGGTGAGGTTGTGTTCGGAGACGTTCGTGGCTACGGGGAGTGCGGGCGCACGGAAGTTGTTACGCTCGTCGCGGAGCAGGCCCCCATCGACCCGCGCGGTCGCACCGGTCGCCGCGAGCAGGTCGTTCCCGTGGGGCCCGACGTCCTCGGCGACGATCAGCGTCCCGCCCCGCCGGACGAACGATCGGATCCGGTCGGCCTCCGCGGGGGTGTAGGGCCGATCCGGCGAGAGCACCACCGCGACGGTGTCGTTGGGGTCCGCGGTTCCGTAGGCGCTGTCGTTTCCGACGTTCCGGACGACCTCGACGTCCGCGCCCGTGTCGGTCCCGATCGCCCGGAGGTCCGAGGCGCCGTCCCACTCGGGGTTGTAGGCGCCGAAGGCGGCCCCGGAGGTGCTGGCAGCGACCCCGACCCCGAGCACGAGGGCGACCACCAGCCCGGCGAGAACGGCGCGGGGGTAGTTCACCTCCATCGGATCACCCGAACACGCCCGGCGGCAGGATCTCCAGAATGCGCCGGACGACGATGTAGCCAAACACGAGTAGTCCGATCCCGATGAGCCACTTCAGGCGTCCCCGCCATCGCGGCGTGACGTTGAACGGCGCCGTGAGCTCCGTGACGACGAGAAAGCCGATGAGCGACACGACGAAAAACAGCTCGTAGGAGAGCGATCCCAGAAGCGCGAGCGCGAGGACGGTCCCGAGCATCCAGGCCACCTGGCCGTGGA
>CAYSJP010000369.1:0-1715 GCA_964431395.1 uncultured Halobacteriales archaeon | reverse complement strand
GAAACCCACCGAGAACCACACCCCGTGGCTGGCGATACGTTCGTCTACTATCGAAAAGACCTCTCGCCCAACTGATGGTGAGTGCTTCCCGGAGGATGTCAAGAAACGCCGGGGTACGGTTCGTCCGGAGAGTGCCCGCCTCGTCTTGACCAAGCCCTTAGGACCCCGCCAGGCAATTACCGTATCGACCGCCCGACTGCGGGCGGTCGGAGCGGTAACACGCTACACGAGTCATTATCAGTCCACCCGTGCAGTCGTTCCCTGAGACGCCCGCCTGTGGCGACTCCCTCGATCTGACGGGCCATCTCTGGATCCAAGAACTCCCGACCAGCGGCGACCTGCGCTTCCAACTCACGGCCTCGGGGGCAGTCGCCTACACGAGTCATTATCAAAGAAAGCGGGCGGTTTGAATAGGTCCGTCCGGACCGGGGCGGCTCCGTGCGGAACGAGCGATCATCAGGAATCCTGAAGACGAACCGATCGCCAGCTCTCGTACCACGCGCTCAGCGGGTGATAATCCGGTTCGACGCCCGGCGGGTCCGGCCCGATCGGGGCGTCGTCGGCACCGGATCGTTTCTCGTACCAGAGACCGGCGGGACCCCGGAACCGCTCGGCTCGTTCCACCAGTTTGCCGTGCCACCCGAAGAACCGCTCCGCGTCGTCCGGCGCTCCGCGAGCGTCCGCTCGTTCCGCGAGTGCGGCAGCCGCACCGATTCCCTCCGCGAGCGCCCACCCGTACTGATCGGCGACGATCGTTTCACCGTCGGCGGTGGCGGTGTAGACGAATCCGTCACCGGTCCAGCCGAGTTCGATGGCGGCGTCGAACAGGTCGACCGCGCGACGATACCAGCCATCGCCGGGGGGTGGCGTCACGCCGTGCCGATCCAGAAGCGACAGCAGCTTCGCCCACTCGACGTGGTGGCCCGGCTGGTATCCTGGGGGACGGAACTGGTGGTTCGGCTCGTCTTCGTTGTAGGTGAAATCGTGGTCCCAGTCGGGGGTGTAGTGTTCCCAGAGGAGCCCGTCGGTCTCCGTGGCCAGTTCGACGGTGAGTCGCCTCGCGATCGTTCCGGCGCGTTCGAGATACCGGTCGTCACCGGTCGTCTCGTATGCCGCGAGGTACGCCTCACAGGCGTGCATGTTCGCGTTCTGGCCACGGTACGGTTCCAGTTCGCTCCAGTCGGGCGTACAGTCGCTTCGCAAAAGTCCGTCCCGTTCGACGAACCGATCCTCAAGCAGTTCCGCGACGGCGTCGAGTCGTCGAGTTGCTTTCTTGACGCCCGCGTCGGCTGCCCGGGCGTACGCGAGCAGAACGAACGCGTGGGCGTACGCCGACCGCGTCCGGTCGAGCGGATCGCCCTCGGCGTCCACGATCAGGTGGTACCCCTTTCCTCCTTCGGCACGGTGTGCCTCCTCGAGAAAGCGGACGCCGTGGGCCGTGGCGTCGAGACACCACTCGGGTCCGTCGACGACCGTCCCGAGCGCGAAGTTCGAGACGGCACGGCAGGTCGCCACCAGATGTCGCCGGTCGTCGGTGTAGGTGTCGCCTGTCGTCGGATGGAGTAGTACGAATCCGCCCTCGGCACGGGCGTCGGGATACCCGATTCGAAGCGTCGCGAGCATCCGTCCTCTGTGTGAACGTGCAGCCGACCTCACACGTTGACGTGGAACACGGGCGATAAATATCTGACTCTCGGCTCCGTTCCGGGCCGGGG
>CAYSJP010000368.1:0-1729 GCA_964431395.1 uncultured Halobacteriales archaeon | reverse complement strand
GCCGGCCGGCGCTACTCGATGAACTCGTTGTCGCGCCAGTTGATCCCCGCCTCGTTGTCGGGGACGTCCTCGACGACCTCGATCGTCGCCGGGTGGTCCTCGCCGTCGACGATGCGGGTCACCTTGAGGTCGTCGTCGTGGCCGACGATCGCCGTCAGTGTCCCCCGCTCGGCCTGGTGTGCGAGGTCACACAGGACCTCGAACATCGCGTACTGCAACACCGTGTTCAGGAGCACGGCCCCACGGGTGCCCTTGAACCCCGCGTACTCGACGAGCTTCGTCGGGACCTCGGGCTCCTCCTCCGGGGAGCGCCACGTGAGCCCGCCGTCGGGTTCGGGAGGATCCGCCTCCTCGTCCTCGACGCGCTTCTCCGAGACCGTCGCCTTGAGCTGTGCGGTCGGCGTGTACTTGCTGATCGTGTCGTCCTCCGGCACGGCGTCGATGATGAGGGTGTTGTTTCGCCGGGTGATCTCGATATCCTCGATTCCCCCGGGAAGTTCCGGATCCTCGAAGTGTTCGTGCATCGTCTCGAGGGGCATCTCGATCGTCGAGTGGAGCCGGTAAACCGTTCGTGAGTCGTGTTCTGTCATGCGTAGGGGGAGGATGCCTCCGGACAACCGGAGCGTGTACCCCATACTAAGCGTCTCACGCTTATATGATCTGCCATTCGTCGAACGGGGTCCGGGGACCGTCCCGTGCGGTGCGCGGTCAGGCTACGAGCGCAGCGTGCGCCCCCGGGGAACCGCCGGACGAGCCGGAGCTACCCTTCCTCGAAGGGCAACTCCGGCTCGTGGCCGACTGCCTCGATCGTCCGGTCGAGCACCGATTCGAGGGATTCGACGTGCTTGCCGGCGTCGGCGGATTTCCTCCCTGCCACCTCCGCCTCCGCGGTGACGCTGGTGTAGGCGTCGGCCTCGACCGCCGTCGAGAGATCCGCCTTGTTGCAGACCGTGAGTACGGGCACGGAGAAGCGCTCCGCGACCGCGTCCCGCAGCGCGAGCTGGGCGTCCAGCTGGTACCCGCAGGTCTCGCTCGCGTCCACGAGCACGACCACGGCGTCGGCGGCGTGGACGAGCGCGCTGACCGCCTGCTCCTCGATGTCGTTGCGCTCGGCCTCCGGGCGATCGAGGAGGCCGGGCGTGTCGACCAGCTGGTACCGGACGTGGTCGCGTTCGAGGTGGCCGACGTTGATACCCCGGGTCGTGAATGGGTACTCCGCGATCTCGTTCGAGGCGCGCGTGACCGCGTTCACGAGGGAGGACTTCCCGACGTTCGGGTAGCCCGCGACGACGATCGTCGGGTCGTCGGGCCGGATGTCCGGCAGCCGGCGGAGTTCGTCGCGGGCGGCGCCGACGTACTCGAGTTCGGTCTCGACCTGCTCGATCACGTCCGCCATCCGGGCGAACGCCTGCTTGCGGAGCTTCCGGCCGGTGTCGGCGTCCGTCGCGCGCACCCTGCCCTGGTACTCGCGGCCGATCTCGTGGGTCTTGTTCGCGGCCCACCGCAGCTCCGCGAGGTACCCCCGGAGCACGCCGACGGGGTCCTCGGCGTCGGCGTCGCTGCGCTCGGGGTCGAACCCGTCGATCCCGCCCAGAACGGCGTTCGCGAGGTCGTAATAGAAGGGGTCGATGGCGTCGAAGTCCGGCCACGCGGTGACGACGTTCTCGACGTTGTCCGACAGGACGTTCGAGGCCGTCTGGAGCATCGACTCCTGGGCCTCCCGGCCGTC
>CAYSJP010000367.1:0-1745 GCA_964431395.1 uncultured Halobacteriales archaeon | reverse complement strand
AACAGCCGGTACAGGCCCGCGAGCGGGCCGACCAGGATCACCGCGCCGAGCAGGCTCGCGAGGATCGGATGGACGTCGTGGGCCGCCTCCAGCGGCGCCGCCGGCACCCACGCCGGGTAGGGAAACAGCCGGACTTCGACGACCGTCCCGCCGGCCTCCTCCGGCGGCGGGACCGTCAGCGTTGCGTCGATCGCGTCCTCCCGCTCGGTCCAGTTCAGGACGGTCGTGCCCTCCCCGTCGACGGTCCACCGGCTGAGCGGCGGCGTCGCGACCGGCAGGGACACCTCGCGGGTGACGCTCTCGCCCTCCGGCAGGTCCGACTCGCCCGTTTCGATCGCGTCGTAGGTGAGCTGATAGGAGGTCGCCGACAGGGGCGTGATCGCGACGCAGGTCACGAAGAGAACGATCAAGAGCGGGACCGCGACCGTCCGGACTCGGATCGTCACCCTCCGTCCACTCGTTCGTGCGGCCAGGCGCCGGCGGGCGACCACCCCCGTGACGAGGAGCAGGGCGAGGAACAGCCCGACGATCCGGAACGTGGCGAGCGTCGACACGACCCCGCCGAGCCCCGGGAGGACGGCCGGCGACCCGCCGACGGTGAGGACCTCCGCGACGACTGCGGACCGGGGGACGACGCGTGGCTCACCCGCGGACGCGTTCCTGAACCCCTCCGCACCGCTCCCGCCGTCGTCCACGCCGCTGGCGTTCCCGACCGCCGTGTCGGCTCCCGTCCCGAGGACGAAGCCCCGGTCCGCGACCCCGAGAACCGACCGCGTCAGGAACCGGCCTTCCTCCGGGGCCCAGAACACGACGACGTCTCCCTCGACGACGCCCTCGGCGGGGACGGTCACGTAGGCGTCGCCGGCCGCGATCGTCGGGGCCATCGCGTCGCTCGTCGTGCTCTCGACGCGGAACGGCGTCGCCGTCGGCGCGAGCACGAGCAGGCCGAGCAACAGCCCGACGATCAGGAGTACGGTCGTTCGGCGGCGCATCTTCGGGGGTATCGCCCCCGGCTACGATCCGCCGGGACAAAACACTGCGTATCGACGGCGGTCAGCCTCGCGTACCGACGACGGATGCCCCCTCCGGATCCGCATCGCGGGAGCCGGGTCGCTACTCCCAGGGGTGGCCACCGGCGGAGTCGGGCCACAGCGGGTACCAGTAGGATTCGTCGTCCTCGACGTCGAGTTCGCCCTCCAGGACGCTCCGGAGCTTGAACTCCGTGCCGTTGTCGCGGTCGCTCGTCCCGAGGGGAACGAAGGGGTAGTACGACCCCCGCCGGAAGGAGTAGATCCAGTACGCCCGGGTCCCGTCGGAGCGCTCGAACCCGAAGACGGCAGCGAGCAGCCGGGAGTCGTACCCCCGTTGTTCGAACTCGTCGGCGGCGGTGTGGACGCCGACCACCAGGTCCTCGAAGTCGTCGGCCTCGAGGACGACCCACTGGTAGCCGTGGTCGTCCTCGTGGGTCTCGGCGATGGCACCCTCCTCGCCGGCCTCGACGATCCCCTCGACGTTCTCGACGGTGTCGGTGAAGTCGGTGCTGTCGACGCCCGCGAAACAGAGCCCGGCCTCGTCGACCTCGTCGAAATCCAGGCTGGCGTGCATCGTCAGATACGCCGTGCTCATGCCGAACAGGTCCTCGGGGTCGGCCTCCTTCTGGGCCGCCGCCTCGGCCCCGAATCCGAGGATCTGCTTGACGCCATCGAACAGTCCCATGGCCGTACTTTCCGCCTCGGATACTTATA
>CAYSJP010000366.1:0-1748 GCA_964431395.1 uncultured Halobacteriales archaeon | reverse complement strand
CGTTGTCCATGAACGTCGTCACGTGGTACTGGAGCAGCTCCCAGAGGTCCTCGATAATAAGCTGTGGCGCGCCGGCCTCGCGGTTCTCCATGAACCGCTGGTTGATCCGGATAATGTCTACTAGCTTGTGGGTGAGGTCGTCCTCGCTGCGCTGGCCGTTGTCGAGGGTGATCGACGGCCGGGCGGTCACCGGGGGGACTGGCAACACGGTGAGAACCATCCACTCGGGTCGCGACCGTTCGGGGTTCATCCCGATGACTGCGATGTCCTCGTCTGGAATGTTCTCGAACCAGTCCCGGATGTCCGAGGGCATCAGCTTGTTCATGTCCTCCTCGGTCAGGTCGACGCCGAGCGCCGACTCGATTGCCCCGCGATCCTCCTTTCGCGGCCGGAAGTCACCCGAGAGGATCTCCTGTATCCGGCCGGCGTCGATCCCGGTCTCCTCGGCGAGTTCGGGCGGGGTGACCCGGTCACCGTCCTCGTCGGGCTCCATCGCCGCCGCGATCCGCGCGGGGTAGTCCGACGCGAGCACCTGCTGGACCTCGTAGTAGGTCGTCGGCTTCTCGTGCTGGATGTCGAACTGCGTTTCGCCACAGTGCGGGCAGCGGTCCTTCTTGCGAGCCGCCCTGATCGCCGCTTTCGTCACGTCGCTGAGATCCCGGCCGAGGTCGCGCGTCCGGCGCAGCTGGCTCTCGAACTCCGCCTTCTCGTCTTCGGTGAGGCAGAGCCGCGAACACTCCCGGCAGGTGCCCCGCAGCAGCCGGCGGATCAGCTTGTTGAAGCCGACGTGGATCACCGGCGCGGCCAGTTCGATGTGGCCGAAGTGGCCGTTACAGGAGCCCGAGTGCTTGCCGCAGGTTTTGCACTCCAGCCCCGGGTCGATCACGCCCAGCCGCGGGTCCATCAGCCCCATGTCGATGGGGAAGCCGTCGTCGTCGTAGGTGTCGGCTGTGATCACCTTGGTTGCGCTCATGTCGCGGTACTCTTCGGGGTCCATCAACCCGAACTCGAGCCGTCCGATCGATTTTGGTGCTCGTTGACTCATACGGCGTCCTCCAGTTCGATGCGCGGTGCGATGCCAAGCGCCTTCATCTCGTCGAGCAGGAGCTTGAACGCGTAGGACATCTCCACCTCGTGAATGTCTGTTTCCTCGTCACAGTTCGGACAGTACACCCGCCGTTGCTCGACGTTCTCGACGGCGGTCATGCCGCAGTTGCCACAGACGTTGATCCACTCGCGGTCGGACTCGTCGAGCAGGCGCTCTTTGAGCGTCATCGCCGCGCCGTGCCCGATGAAGACGTCCCGCTCCATCTCGCCGATCCGCAGGCCGCCCTCCCGGGCCCGTCCCTCCGTCGGCTGCCGGGTCAACACCTGGACCGGGCCCCGGGAACGGGCGTGGATCTTGTTCGACACCATGTGGTACAGCTTCTGGTAGAAGATGGTGCCGACGAAGATCTCGGCCTCGATCTTCTCGCCGGTGATCCCCGAGTACATGATCTCCTTGCCGCTGGATTTGAACCCCCGCTCCTCCAGTGATCCGCGGAGATCCGCCTCGTCCTCGCCGGTGAACGGGGTGCCGTCTACTCTCCGTCCTTCAAGCGAGCCGACCTTGCCGCCGATCATCTCCAGGATGTGGCCCACGGTCATCCGCGACGGCAGCGCGTGCGGGTTCAGGATCAGGTCGGGGACGACGCCCTCCTCGGTGAAGGGCATGTCCTCCTGGGGGGCGATGTGGCCGACGACCCCCT
>CAYSJP010000365.1:0-1765 GCA_964431395.1 uncultured Halobacteriales archaeon | reverse complement strand
TCGACGTCGTTGAACGTGACACACGGCGAGTAGACGTTCACGAGGCCGAACCCGTCGTGTTCGATCGCCTGCTTGACGACCTCGGTGTGGCGCTTGCTGTCCGAGGAGAACGTCTGTGCGATGAAGGTCCCGCCGGCCGCAAGCGCCAGCGCCAGTGGGTTGACCGGCGACATGTGCGTTCCCTCCGGCGACGTGGCGGTCTCGAAGTCCTCGCGCGAGGTCGGAGAGGCCTGCCCCTTGGTGAGCCCGTAGATCCGGTTGTCCATCACCACGTAGCTCATGTCGACGTTCCGGCGGACGGCGTGGATGAAGTGGCCCGCCCCGATGGAGTAGCCGTCGCCGTCGCCGCCGGCGACCATCACCTCCAGCTCGGGGTTTGCCAGCTTCACCCCGATACCGACCGGGAGTGCACGCCCGTGGACGCCGTGGAGCGCGTAGCTGTGCATGTACGTGCCGATCTTGCCCGAGCAGCCGATGCCGGCGACGATGAACGTGTCGTCGGGACGGTTGCCCGTCTCCGCGAGGGCCTTCATCATCCCGTTCATCGTCCCGAAGTCGCCACACCCGGGGCACCACGTCGGCTGCTTGTCAGATTTGAAGTCGGTGAATCGAATGTCAGAGCTCATTGTGCGACCTCCTGTGGTTTGACGCGGCTTCTGATCTCATCTGCGAGTTCGTCTGCCTTAAACCGCACGCCGGTGTACTTGTTGATCCGCTCGACGCGTTCGAGCACGTCGTGTTCGAGCAGGTCGGCGAACTGGCCGTCGGCGTTGCACTCGACGACGATTGTCGTCTCCGCGGCCTCGATCTCCTCGCCGAGGTCCGGACGGGGGAGCAGGTACGGTACCGAGATGAACCGGACGTCGATCCCGTCCTCGGCGAGGAACGAGAGCGCTTCGCGTATTGGCCCCTCGTTGGAGCCCCAGGAGACGACGAGCGTCTCCGCCTCGGGGTCGCCGAACTCGCGGTACTCCCAGTCCTCGCGCTCCCGCGCAGTCTCGAACTTCTGTCTGCGCTTCTCGACCTGTTCGACGCGGACCTCCTCCTCCTCCGTCCGGCGGCCGTTCGCGTCGTGTTCCAGCCCTGTCGTCATGTGTGCGCCGTCCGTCGTGCCCGGGAACGCCCGCGGACTGATGCCGTCGGCGCTCGGGAAGTGTGGCTGGAAGCGGCCCTGCTCGTCGAGCCAGGCGTCGATCTCCTCCTCGTCGACGACGTTGCCCCGCTCGACCTCGACACTGTCCATGTCGAACGTCTCCGGGGGAAACGTCTGCTCGGTCACCGCGAGCGAGAGGTCCGAGACCAGGAAGACTGGAGTCTGGTACTTTTCGGCGAGATTGAACGCTTCGATCGTCTTCCAGAAGCACTCCGAGACGGAGGTGGGGCCGACCACCATCCGGCCGATCTCGCCGTGACCGCCGTAGACGAGCATGTCGAGATCGCCCTGCTCCTGTTTGGTCGGCATACCGGTCGAGGGGCCGGCGCGCATCACGTCACAGATCACCAGCGGCGTCTCGCTGGTCGCAACCAGGCCGAACGTCTCGGTCATGAGGTCGATACCGGGGCCGGACGTTGCGGTCATGGCGCGGGCGCCGGCGCGGGCGGCCCCCAGCGACAGGTTGACCGCGGCGAGTTCGTCCTCGGCCTGGACGACCGTGCCGCCGAACTGCTCGATGCGGCCGACCAGGTACTCCATGACGTCTGTTGCCGGCGTGATCGGGTAGCCGGCGTAGAAGCGACAGCCGGCCGCGATGGCGCCCATCCCGAT
>CAYSJP010000364.1:0-1776 GCA_964431395.1 uncultured Halobacteriales archaeon | reverse complement strand
GTTCGGCGGCCGCCCGGACGTTGCCCTGGGGGGCGTTCGCGACGATCACGCCGTGCTCGGTCGCGGCCTCCTTGTCGATGTTGTCGGTGCCGATACCCGCCCGCCCGACGATCACCAGGTCGGGCGCGGCCTCGAACACCTCGCGGGTGACGTCGGTTCCCGAGCGGACGATCAGGGCGTTGGCGTCGGCGACCGCGTCGAGGAGTTCCGCCCCCTCGACGTCGTAGGCGGTTTCGACCTCGTGGCCGGCCTCGCGCAACACCTGCAACCCCGCGTCCGCGATGGGGTCCGTAACGAGTGCCTTCATGCACGGTGGGAATGAGGGCGCCTAAGTAACCCTTTCGTCCTGCCTCCGTCCCCGTCACGACAGATGACGGACCCCTCCCTGTGGCTCCGGTGCCGGGAGTCGTCAGGCTTGTCAGAGTCCCCCACCTACGCGTCGCATGGACAGGGACCAACTGCTCGAACTCGCCCCGCACTACGTCGCGCTGGTCGTCCTGATTTTTTCCGTTCTCGCCGCCGTCCAGTTCCTCGCCGACGGCGTGGCGCTCTGGCTCGAACTCGTGATCACCGCGGCGACCGCCATCGTCTACCGCCCCGTCGTGGTGTGGCTCGGGATCGCCCCGAGCATGTGGGAGTGAAAACGCCACGGAAACCGCCCCGGCCCCACCGCGGAGGGAAGGGTTCAGGAGGGCTCACCGCATAATCAGCGCATGGATAGAGACGAACTGCTGGAGCTCGCGGCGCACTACGCCGTCCTGTTCGTGCTGGTCCTGATCGTCCTCTCCGTCCTCCGGAGCACCGTGGGCGGCCTCGATTTCTGGACCGAACTCGTCGTCATCGTGATCATGGTCTTCGCCTACCGCCCCATCGTGTTGCGCCTCGGGGTCGCGCCGGGCGCCTGGGAGGAGTAGGCGTCGACCGGGAGAGTGCAGGAAACGCGGCGGCCGGAAACCGAGCCATTGATACTGATCACTCTCGTCTCTCATTGCCGAGCGCCACCCCGTGGACGGCGCTCGGCAGTAGTGAGAGCAATGCTTATGAGGTTACGACCGACGAAGGACGGGACGTGACACTCGTTGCCTTCGACTTCGACGGGACGCTCTCGGACGACGAGATGATCGTGCTGCTCGGCGAGAAGGCCGGCGCTGCCGCCGAGATCGCCGACGTGACCGAGCGCGCGATGGAAGGGGAACTGAGCTACGCCGAGAGCCTGCACGAGCGGGCCGCCCTGCTCGAGGGCGTCACCGAGACCGAGGCGTCCGACGCCTACGACGGCGTCAGCCTCCGGGAGGGAACGGCCGATCTCGTCGCGGCGCTCGACGCCGCGAGCGCGGAGACGGCGATCCTCACGGGGGGGTTCGAGACCGGGGTCGAGAGCGCGCTCCGGCGTCACGGCGTCTCCGTGGACCACGTCGTCGCGAACCGCCTCCCGCTCGATGACGTCACGCTGACCGGCGAGGTCGAGGGGCCGCTGATCGAGGGGACCAAGGACGACGCGCTCGCGAGGCTCGCGGACGACCTCGAGGTTCCGATGGACGGGACCGTCGCGGTCGGCGACGGGGCGAACGACGTCCCGATGCTCGACGCTGCGGGCTTTTCGGTCGGCTTCCGGCCGAAGGCGGGCGTCGCCGATCACTGCGACGCGGTCGTCGAGACGATGGCGGGTCTCGAAACGGTCCTTCGTGAACGCGGCGTGCTCTGATACCGATAATGACTCGCCTACACGAGTCATTACACTGTCGGACAGAACGTTTGATAATCTCCGCCGGGGAC
>CAYSJP010000363.1:0-1795 GCA_964431395.1 uncultured Halobacteriales archaeon | reverse complement strand
ATCGTCGAGGGCGGAGCGAACGTGGTCGGTCGTGAGGGAGAGGGTGTTCTCGGGTGCGTGATCGGTCGCGCGCTCGATCGCGCGCTCGGGATCCGGGGCGTTCGCGAGCAGGGTGACGGCCTCGCGTTCCGCGTTGTAGCCGCGATCCGCGAGTTCCCTGACGACTCGAACGGGGGTATCGAGCGGCACGAGACCGAAATCGATGTGAACGGGCAAAAGGGTAGCGGACCCGCTGACGGCGACGACCGGGTCGAGACGGGTGGACCCGGAACCCAGAAGCTTCAAACGCAACGGGACCAAGGGTGGAGTAATGCCGCCCGTCGATGATGAGGAAGAGTCGGGCACATCCGGAGGTCGGGAGGAGACTCCGGATGGCGCTGACGGGAGGACCGACGTGGACGGTACCGAAGGGGAGAACAGGCCGGACGGGCCGGAGGAGCCGGGCAGGGCGGTCGGACTGGAAGGGCCGGGCGGCCCGGACAGGCCGGAAGGATCCGGGGACGGTCGTAGCGGGCCGATCGTGTGGTTCCTGCGGAGCGACCAGGTCGGAGCGACGTTTCTGAGGGAGTTCCTCGGGAGCGTTCTCGTCGTGCTCGTCGTCGGGATGTTGCTGTTCGCGATCAGCGGCGTCTGGCCGCCGATGGTCGCGGTGAAAAGCGGGAGCATGGAACCGGAGATGGAGCGTGGCGACCTCGTGTTCGTGATGAACGAGAACCGGTTCCCGCCGGATGTGAGCGTCGAGGGCACCGGAATCGCGACACACCGGTCGGCGTCGGACATCGGGTACCGGAGCTTCGGGGACCACGGAGACGTGATCATCTACCGCAAGGACGGGAACCAGCGAGCGACGCCGATCATTCACCGGGCGCGGTTCTGGGTGGACGGCGGGGAGAACTGGTACGACAAGGCGAACGAGTCGTTCCTCAACGGGGGTGACTGTGAGGCGGTCCGGAACTGTCCCGCCCCCCACGCGGGGTTCATCACGAAAGGTGACAACAACGGCCGGTACGACCAGGTCTCGGGGATCAGCGAACCGGTGAAGCCGGAGTGGGTGAAAGGCACCGCGGAACTGCGCATCCCGTGGCTCGGTCACGTCCGGCTCGAACTGTCGGAGCTCGTCGTGTCGCCGTCACCGGAGTACCTCGCGTCCGGATCCCCGGACTACGTTGAGTCCGGGAACCGGACCGCGGGCTGACGGCGTCGGCGGAGATCACAGTTGATCGCCAGCATCCCGATTCCGATCGCCGTCATCCCGAATCGCCGTCACCGAAGCGCGCCTGGACGAACGGCTGTGGGTTCTCGATCTCCGCGAGCCGGGAGTCGGACACGAGGACGGCCTCGGTCTCCTCGATGGGGACCGACACCGAGATCTCCTTGGTCCGGCCGTACCGACCCTTGGAGACGACCACCGCGTTGACGATCCCGAGCATGTCGAGTTCCGAGATGAGGTCGGTGACCCGGCGCTGGGTGAGCACGTCCGCGTCGATCTCCCCACACAGCCGCTGGTAAACGTTGTACACCTCGCCGGTGTTGATGTTGTCGACGGCGTTC
Organism: uncultured Halobacteriales archaeon; assembly: GCA_964431395.1. GTDB lineage: Archaea > Halobacteriota > Halobacteria > Halobacteriales > Hikarchaeaceae > CAYSJP01. Next base: position 244 of record CAYSJP010000363.1, on the reverse strand, counting down.
TTCTCGAGGGTGATGATCGCGAAGAGGACGAGTTTCGACTGGGTGGGGAGGGTCCTGACCACCTCGACGACGCGATCGAGTTCGATCTTCTCCTGTGCCTGGCGGACGTGGTTCTCCTCGGTCAGTTCGGCGCCGCTGCGCTCGGCGAGCTCGCCAGCGGTCCTGAGGAGGTCGAGCGCGCGGCGGGCGTCACCGTGTTCCTGGGCGGCGAAGGCCGCACACAGGGGGATCACGTCGTCCGAGA
>CAYSJP010000362.1:0-1814 GCA_964431395.1 uncultured Halobacteriales archaeon | reverse complement strand
GAGAGCGGCGACGTCCTCACGCGGGAGTCGTTGCTCGAGGGGCTGTATCTCCAGCGGGAGGTCAGAAACGACACGGAACTGAACGGGACGCTGGCCGAACGCGGCTTCATCGGCGTCGAGAACCTCGTCGCTACCGCGGCGGTGACCGCCGACGCCGACGGCGACGCGCCGCCGACCGGCCAGCCGGCCCTCGAAGACCAGATCCGGGCGCTCGAGGAGCGCAACGCCTCGGAGGTCGAGGCGTTGCTGGGGCGGATTCTCGATCCGGAGGCGGACGTGCTGGGTGATCAGGATCCGTACGCCTTTCTCCCACGGAGCTACGACCCGGGCGACACCCAAGCCGAGGCGCGCCTGACGTTCGTCACGCAGGTCGACGAAAGCGGGGGCGAGGAGGCGCCACAGCGGGCCTACGACGCACAGGTCGGTATCGACGGGCTTGCCGAGCAGCGCTTCGACGACGCGTTCGTGTTCGGGCAGGGGATCCGCGACGACGCATCCTCCCGGGCGACGGGCGACAGCTTCGCCATCATCACGCCGTTCGCGCTGGCGCTCGTGCTGATCGTCCTCGGGATCGCCTACCGCGATCCCCTGGACGTCCTGCTTGCCTTTCTCGGGATCGGCGTCGTGCTGGCGTGGCAGGCGGGGATCATGGGCTGGCTCGAGATCCCGATGAACGTCATCCTCATCTCCGTTCCGTTCCTGCTGATCGGGCTGAGCATCGACTACGCCCTCCACGTGGTGATGCGGTACCGCGAGGCGCGCGAGGGCACGCTCGGGGCCGCACACGCGACGGACGGGGGCGCCCACACGACCGACGGGAGTACAACCGGAGCGTCAGACCGGTCGGTTCGGGGGGCGATGGCGCTCGGGTTCGGGAGCGTCGTTCTCGCGCTCGCCGCGGCGACGGTCTCGACCGGCGTTGGCTTTCTCTCGAACGTCGTCAGCCCGCTGCCCGCGATCAGGGACTTCGCGGTGCTCAGCGCGGGCGGAATCCTCGCGACGTTCGTCGCCTTCGGGGTCTTTCTGCCGGCACTAAAGATCGAGGTGGACTCGACCGTCGAGACCCGACTCGGGTGGAGCCGCCACAGACGGGCGTTCGGCGTCGGAAGCGGGCGCGCGAACGCGATCCTGTCGGGACTCGGCTCGCTGACCACCCGGTCGCCGGTCGCGGTCGTCGTCGTCTCGCTCCTGCTGGCGACGGCCGGCGGGTTCGGCGCCACCACGATCGACACGGAGTTCAACCAGGCCGACTTTCTCCCGCAGGACGCGCCGGACTGGGCGGCGGTCCTCCCGGGACCGCTGGAGCCCGGCACCTACACCATAGCCGACGACTTCGCGTACCTCAGTAACGACTTCCAGCTCCGGGGAGAGGGCGGCCAGTCGGAGGTGCTGATACGCGGGAACGTGACGAACGGCTCCCTCCTGTGGACCCTCGACGCGGTCGACGACGACGTGGAGGCGGGGAGTTCGATACAGCGCCGGCCGGACGGCTCCGCGGCGGTCAGGGGACCCCACACGGTGATCCGCGAGGTGGCGGCCCGGAACGCCACGTTCGCGGCGCTCGTCGATCGGTACGACGGGACGGGCGACGGCCTGCCGGACGAAAACGTCGCCGCGGTGTACGCGGCGCTGTTCGCGGCCGATCGCGAGGCGGCCGCGACCGTGTTGAGTCGCGACGACCGGGAGATCACGTCGGCGCGCCTCGTCCTGTCGGTCCGGAGCAGCGAGTCGGCACAGGCCATCGCCGGGGACACCCGCGCCTTCGCGGACGGGATCGAGGACGGCACGGCGGGGATCACCGCGACCGCGACGGG
>CAYSJP010000361.1:0-1828 GCA_964431395.1 uncultured Halobacteriales archaeon | reverse complement strand
CCCTCGGCGCGCTCCACGATCGCCGCCGCGACGGGGTGGTCGGCGAACCGTTCGAGCGCCGCCGCACGCCCGAGAAGCGTCTCCTCCTCGACGCCCTCGGCAGTCTCGACCTCGAGCAGGCGCACGTCGCCCTCGGTGAGCGTCCCCGTCTTGTCGAACGCTACCGTGTCGATCTCGCCGGCGCGCTCGATGACCTCGCCGTTCGCGAGCACGACACCCCGCTTTAGCCCGTTGCTCACGCCGGCGGCGACCGCCAGCGGCGTCGCCAGCCCCAGCGCGCAGGGACAGGAGACGACCAACACCGTCAGCCCCGCGAGCACCGCGCCGGTGGGGGTCCCGCCCGAGAGGAGCCCCCAGGCGATCGTGACGACTGCGATCGCGATCACCGCGGGGACGAACACGGCGGCGAGGCGGTCGGCGAGGCGCTGTGCCCCCGGGCGCGTGCTCCGGACCTCCCAGAGAAGCTCGGTCAGCCGGTCGAGCGTGCTCCGGCCCGCCGCGTCGACCTCGATCACGAGTCCGCCGTCGGTGACGGCGGCGCCGCCGATGGCAGTTTCCCCGGGCGTCTTCCGGACGGGCACCGACTCGCCCGTCACCAGCGACTCGTCGACGCCGGCCTCCCCCTCGATCACCGTCCCGTCGACCGGGATACGGTCGCCCGCGCCGACGACGACCGCGTCGCCACCCCGGAGGTCGTCGACGCTCACCTGCTCGGTTCCCCCCTCCGTGGTCCGCCGGGTCGCCTCCTCGACGCGCTCCTCGGTCAGGTCGGCGAGGCGACCGGCCGCCGTCCGCCGCATCCGGTCCTCGTACCGGGAGCCGATCGTGACCGCGAGAACGATCACCACGGCGATGTCGAAGTACACCTCCGTCGATCCGGTCAGCGTGGCGAGCGCGCTGTGGGCGTACGCGGTCAGCGCCGCCACCCCGATCAGCAGGTCCATGTTGGGTTCGCCGGCTCGCAGGCTCACGTACGCACCGCGGAGGATCGGGTAGCCCGTATAAAACAGGACGACCGTCGCCATCAGCCAGACGTTCCAGATCAGGTAGGTGCCGGCCGCCCCCGAGAGATCGAGCAGGAGGCTCCCGGCGTCGACGCCGAGGTACGCGGGGTACAGAAAGAGGACGTACCACACCATCGACATCATCCCGAAGAACAGCCCCACGAGCAGCCTGCCGAGCGGTTTCCGCTCGTCGGACTCGTTCTCGTCGGGATGGCCGGTACGGTAGCCGGCGCGGTCCACGACCTCGGTGAGGCGGTCGCGGTCCACCTGCTCGGGGTCGTAGGCGAGCTTCAAAAGTCCGGAGGGGTAGCTCGCCTCGGCGCCCAGCACCCCCTCGCCGTCGGTCGCCGTCGACTCCACGAACGCCTCGCAGGTCGCACAGTGCATCCCCTCCACCGAGAGGTACGTCGTCTCCGCCCCCTCCCGGTCGGCCGCGTCGGCGGTGGCGTCCGCAGCCCCGGCATCGTCGCGCAACGCCTCGCGTGCGCGCTCGGGGTCGACGTCGCCCAGCGTGCGGTAGGCCTCGAGACAGCCCCGGCAGCAGAACTCCCCCTCGACGCCGTCGTCGGTGACCGGCGGCTCCGGCGTCGGCAGGTCACACAGCGTGCAGCCGCCGGCGTCTCCCCCGGTCCCGGCCGTGGAGTCGGTCATCGTGGCCACCGTGATCACCCCAGCGGCCCGTAGATCGGGATCGGGAGCCGGGGGACGTTCACGCCGACGCTGGCGAGACCCATGGACAGCGGCGCGTACCCGAGAACGACGAACGCGACGCCGAGCACCCGGTGGAGGCGGGTGCGCGTCCGCGCGGAGGCGGCTCCGAAGAC
>CAYSJP010000360.1:0-1840 GCA_964431395.1 uncultured Halobacteriales archaeon | reverse complement strand
CCCAGCTGTCGAGGCGATCCGCGGCCGCCTGCATGTCCTCGTCGGCGTCGTCAGTGTCGCGAACCGCCGCAACCAGGTCCGGGACGAAGTCGGCCGCGCGGCCGTCGTAGGTGTCTCGGCCGACCTCCCGGAGGAAATCCAGGCCGATCGGCTCGCCGCTCCCGACACGGTCGTCGAGCAGGTCGGCGATCCGTCGGCCACGGTAGCCGTCGGCGTACGACGCCGCGAGGTAGTAGCCCAGGCGGTCGTCGTCGACGATCCGCTGGTTCGCCGTCGACAGGTAGTCCGGGTTGACGACGTGGGGGTTCTCCGAGACGGGGACGAACCCGTCCCAGGTCGACTCGCCGAACGGCTCGAACCCGTCCCACTCGCCCTCGCGGGCGGAGCCGTCGAAGATCTGATCGCCGTGGACGGCCTCACCGTCCACAGTACGAAGGGGGATCCGGCCGGTCATCTGGTAGAGGGTGTTCCCGTCGCGGTCGGCGTAGAGGAAGTTCTGGGTCAGCGAGTCGTCATACGTGACCGCGTCGCGGACATCGGCGAGCCCCTCGCTGTGGCTGAGCCGGTATAGCCCCAGCGTCGCCGCCGTCGCGGTGTGGCCGGTCCAGGCGATCCCGACCTCCTGACCGGACTCCTCGACGACCGGCCCGTGGACCGACTTGCGGACCTCCACAGTCTCGGTGTCGCCGCCGTCGACCTCGATCTCCTGCTCATCGACCTCGAACTCGCGGCGCTCGTCGCCGTACCGGTACGTCTCGCCGTCGTGGTCGTAGCGGTAGAAGTCGATGACGTCCGCGCCGGCGTTCGTAAAGCCCCAGGCGCCGTGGTCGTTCTCGCCGATCACGACGAAGGGCAGCCCGGGAAACACGACGCCGCGGACGCGGTGTGCAGGGCCGTCGACCTGTATCTCGTACCAGGTCGGCGGCGCCTGCAGCGACAGGTGCGGGTCGTTTGCGAGGATCGGCGCGTCGCCGGCGGCGTGCTCGGACCCGATCACCCAGCTGTTCGAGCCCAGCTCCGACCGCGGCTCGAACCGGCTCAGCCGGGCGAGCAGCGAACCACCGACGGGGTCGACCGACGACGACGCGCCGTTCTCGCCGTCACTCCCGCCACCGGTGGCGCTCCCGTTGCCGGCCCCTTCGCTCCCGTCACCGCCCACCTGCGGCAGGTCCGCGCCGAACCGGTCTGGGCCCTGTCCCTCGCGGATGATCGGTGTGTCGTGGTCGACCCGGGCGGGGAACAGCTGGTCGGCCATCTCCGCGCCGAACTCCTCGCGGACCAGCGCCCGGCGGAGCGTCCGGAAGCTGCCCGTGAGCTGCCAGGCAATGAGCTTCAGGATCAGCGCCGTGTCCGCCACGGTCCAGGGATCGGGCTCGTAGCCGAGCAGGCGACACTCCAGGGGGAGCGGCTCCCCCCCGATTGCGGCGTTGACACCGTCTCGGTAGGCCTCCAACAGGGGACCGATCTCCGTCTGGCGGACGTGTTCGGCGGTCACCTCGGCGGCTTCCGCGAAGGCCATCCGCCTGTGGAAGCGATCCGAGTCCAGTGTTGCGTCGCCGACGACCGCCGAGAGCTCGCCGCGGAACAGCCGGCGCTGGAGGTCCATCTGAAAGAGTCGGTCGGCACCCTGTGCGTAGCCGACCGCGTAGTACAGTGCCGGTTCGGCGTCGGCGCTCACGTGAGCGACACCCTCGTCGTCGTACCGGAGCTCTGCCGGCCCGTACGGGCTCTCGACAGTCCCCTGCCGGCCTGCACCTGCCGCCCCCCACACCGTCCCCGACAGCGGCGCGAACTGGTCGAGATACTGGCTGGCCGGCGAGAGCAGGCCGCCGGCGACGCC
>CAYSJP010000359.1:0-1846 GCA_964431395.1 uncultured Halobacteriales archaeon | reverse complement strand
CGGGCGTCCAAGCGGCTCCACATCATCCGGAATGTGTTCGACTGGACCGACCCGCATCTCCCGCCGGACCTCGAACCACGGGCCGCGAAGGCGGCCCTGGACGCTGCTGTGGCGGCGGACGGAGGTGAATCGGATGACGCTTAAGGACGACGTCGAGGAGCACCTCCGACTGAACGACCTCACGCCCGAAGAGGCCTCTACGGCGTCCCTCGCGGGTAGTCTCGGAGCGCATCCTGCGGAGGTCGCTGACCTCTTGGACGACCTCGCTGCCGATGCTCCGCTCGCCGCGGAAGACATCCGCGACCACTACCGACGCGTGAGGGAGATCTACGCCGACCTCGCTGCCCTCGACGCGGACCCGGAGGCCCGAACTGGTGGCGTGATCGACAACTCAGGATGGTACGAGTCCCGCAGCAACGCCGATGACTTCGACGCCCTCGAAGAGGGCTACGACCAGCTCGGCTCTCCGCATCTCCTCGAAAGCGCAGCCGACAAAATCACCCGAGAAGGCGGCGGGCGCGTCCTCTACGCGCTCACGACTTACAGCCCGGTGATGGACCGGGAAGAGCCGTTCAAGTGGGGCGAGAAGCCGGACGGGTCGCCGACGAGGGAATGGCGCACCGAGAGCCCACTCCCCGACTACGACGAGATCGTCGGCCAGGCGCTCTTCGCCGACGTGGACGTCGCTGACGAGTACAAGGAGCGCCCGCTCCCGGCGGAGATCCGCGACGTCGTCGAGGCCGCCCTGGAGGTGTACGTGGACCGCTTCGCGGACCTCGCAGGGTCGCGGGACCACGTCCTGCTCCTTGATTCAGTCGGCGGCGCGTACCCGATGATCCCGCCGTCGGCGACCGCGGCCCTCGCAGAGCAGTTCACTGCGCCCGGAGACCGACGGTTGGTGTACGAGCACCTCTGCAGCCGGATGGACGAATGGCTGGCCGACGTCTGGAGCGAGGTTCAGGAGAGCGTCCCGGGCGCTGCGGAGTACCTCGACCCGGACCACATCAACAACAAGAACCGGCAGTACAAGACCGCGATGAGCGTCCACAAGTCCATCGACGGCGTCGTGACGCCCATCGATGTGGACGACGTGCGCTACGAGCACGTCCCGGTTCGAGAGGTGGGCGACGAGGAGATCGCCGCCGCCCGCGAGTGGGGAGAGTCGCTAACCTCCGACCGGCACCAGGAGGCCATCGCTCCCATCATCGAGACGCTATGGCCGGACTACTACGCGGACGCCGACACGTGGGTGAAGGCTCTGCAGGAGTGGCTCCTCGACCGCGAGAGCGAGCGCATCCGGAAGGAACAGCGCCGACAGGAGCGGATGGAGGCGCTCCAGGATGGCGAGGTCGTGGAACTGAAGACTGCGGACGTCACCCTCACGACCGACCAGTCCGACGTCGAGGCCGCCCTGGACGCCCTCGACCCCGAGCGTGTGATCGAGGACACCATTCTCGGAGCCGGGTGGACTGACCGGCTGTCGGACACCACCGACCGCTCAGGCGACGGTCGCCGGGCATTCGTCCCTACTTGGGCGGCGACCTACAAGAGCGGGAACGCCACGTACGTGGGGGTGAGCGGGCCGAAGGCTGGCGTCTGGTACGACTCCTCTGACGGCTACAAAGGCGGTCTCGTCGAGGCTGCCCTCGTCGCCCACGCGGGCCGCTCGCCTGGTGCAGGCTTCGCCAGCGGCGAGGACTGGCGTGAGGGCGTCGCCATCCTGCGCCGCCTCGGGTATGACATCCCGGTGTGGATCCCCGACGCATCGTCTCTCGACGAGGACCAGATGCCGCTGTGGGCGCTCCGGAAGTTCGCGCTGAAACTCGGCATCGTGGAGCAGCACGAG
>CAYSJP010000358.1:0-1892 GCA_964431395.1 uncultured Halobacteriales archaeon | reverse complement strand
GTCCCGGCGAGCGGCGCGTCTCTTCTCTCCGTTTCGACTCTCGGAGATGGTGGTCGTGAGCGATCCTCCCGACCGTGACGCGCGCGATCGCATCCGCCGGAACCACCGTCGTCGCCAGCGCCAGTGCCAACGTGCCCGGGAGTTCCCGCCGAGCCAGTTCGTCCGCACAATCGAACTCCTCGACAGCGGTGGTGAGGAGACGTGACCGACTGGTCGCAGTACCGGCGCTACCACTGTATCGTCTGTGGAGAAACTGTATCAACCACGTCGAGGACAGTTGCACCCAGCAGCGGGAGTGCCGAGAATGCCACCGGATCCCCGATCTCCAGGCTACCCTCACAGCCACCGTAGGCGAGAGTGAAGAAGACGCGACCGTCCTGGCCCGCCCAAAGCGGAACTCCGCCCGCGGTGACGGTTCCAGACGTCGGCCCTCCCATCCCGGATCGAGTACAGGCGGTGAGTCTCACGAACTCGTAGACCCGGAAAACCAGGGTGAACCCTCGTGACCGGGCATCGCCCCCTCCAGATCACGCCGACGGCCGACCCGGAGGACTGGCCGCATCCGCCCGAGGAGTTCGTCCCCGCCTCCCAGCTCGTCGAGGACGGTGATCCGGAATGGCGGTCCGGTTGCCGTTCGTCGCCTACTGCCATCCGTGCTGTAGCGGTAGAGACGTCGATCGCGTTGATTCCGGTTGCATCCAGATGATCGAGTGCATAGTCCGTCACCGGATCGCGACACTGACCTCTCGGGAGAACTTCGTCGAGGAGCACTCCCGACAATCCACCGCAAGTGAGCCAACGGGAGCGCCGGCACGCCCGGGAGCGCAGCGAAGCGAGCACCCCGGACCGGAGCGCGAGCGTCACCCCCCGAACCCCGAAGGGGTGAAGCGGGGAACGAGAATGGCGTCACCCGGCCATGAGGCACACCTATCGCGACTTCCCTGGGCCGACGATGACCACGCCCTCGACGGGATGTAGTGATCGCCGTGGTAGGAGTTGTCGATGAAGTCGATGGAGACGATTCTCGACCGGTCAGGGTCGAGAATCGTCATAGCGAGGCGTTCAAACAAGAGGTTAGCGACGACTTCGAGCCAGGCACGATTGATACTGTCGGCTGTACGTCCGTGACGGTCATCGCCGGGCTACGGAGCCCGCTCGGCCACGATCGAGACGTACCCGACGCGCCCGGACTCGACGGCCGCCTCCAGTTCTTCGATCCCTGCCTCGATCCGCGTTCCCCGCTCGCCCAGCAGCCCCAGGAGTCGTTCGTAATCGACGGCGCTCATCATCCGATCGCGCATCGAGAGCAGGTCCTGAGGGTGAGTCCGGACGTCGGTGACATCGAGACCGGCGTTCTCCACCGCCGCCTGGAGCCCCCCGGGATCCCGGGCGTTCGCCAGACAGAACATGTCCCCGAGCAGGGGCGGCAGATCGGGCGGTTCGCCCTCCACCGTGACGTCCGAGAGCGCCAGCCGACCCCCCGGGACGAGGACGCGCCGGACCTCCCCGAGCGTCCGACCGAGATCGCCGGAGAGACACAGGACACACTCCCCGAGGACGACGTCGAGGCTCGCGGTCCCGAACGGAAGCTCCGCGAGGTCGCCCCTGACGGCGCCCCCATCGGGTGGATTCCGGTCGAGTCCCACGGGCCGGGCACCCCGGCCGGTGGCGAGTTCGAGGGCGTTCCCGGCGCCACAGCCGACGTCGAGCAGGCGGGTATCCTCGCCGACGCCGGCGCGATCGAGCAGGTCGATCGTGGCCGCCTCCCCGCCGGGGTGGAGGGGACCGTCGACGGCGCGCTCCAGCAGCGCCCACGGGTCGGCGAGAAAGGTGTCGAGCGCGGCCATTCAGTCCCCCTCCGCGTTCGTCTCGCCCGCCTCCGGCGTTCCGCC
>CAYSJP010000357.1:0-1923 GCA_964431395.1 uncultured Halobacteriales archaeon | reverse complement strand
GTGGTGCGCTCGCCGTCGTAGATGATCACCGATCCCTCGTGGAGTTCGTCGAGGTTCTCCTCGATCGTCCGCGGGGTGAGCGCGATCAGCACGTCGAGGCTATCCACGACGCTCTGGACGGGATCGACCGACGTCCGGATCTTGTACGCGGTGTAGCCGCCGCGGATCCGGGACGCGAAGTCCTTCGACGTGAACACGTGCCGCCCCGCCCGGGACAGGGCCTGGGCAAAGATCTTCCCCGTCGAGTCGATGCCATCGCCGGCCTCTCCGCCGATGGCCCAATTGAAGTCCGCGGGCATATGGCCTATTGATTCCCGTGGACCGACCAAAAGCCTTCGGAACGAGACGCGGTTAATCGGCCACGGAAATCGGTGCATAATGTACAAACGTGAACAACAGACCCGACATGACCCGGACAGTATACCATCTTCGGAAGATATCGTCGGTATAATTTCCGTTATTTCATCGTGAACTCACGGACGACGGCCCCCTCGTCGGGCGGCGAGGTCCCCATTCGTACGGATCATCCGGGTCGTCGCGGCGACCTGCGGGTCCCCGGCGGGACCGGGCCGGTGGCCACCGACTTCGACGATCCGCGTCAGAAGCCCCGGCTCAGGTAGTCGGTGTCGACGTCGCCGTCCCCGGTGGACTGCTCCCACTCGCTGCGCTTCACCTCGAGGAACGACCCGTGCAGCGGCTCACCCAGCGCGTCCGCCAGGACCTCGTCGGACTCGAAGGCGTCGAGCGCCTCCGAGAGCGACTCCGGCAGCCGTTCGATCCCCCGGGCGTCGAGGTCCGCGTCGTCGACGCCGGCCGGATCCCGGTTCAGCGGCTCGCCGGGATCGAGTTCGCGGTCGATCCCGTCGAACCCGGCGGCCAGCAGCCCGAGTTGGGCGAGGTACGGGTTGGTGGTGTTGTCGGCGGGCTTGAACTCCACACGCAGCGTCGCCTCCGGGTCGTCGACGTCGACGGAGGGGATCCGAACCATCGCCTCGCGGTTGTCGTGGCCCCAGCAGGTGTAGGCTGACGCCCACATTCCCGGCGCGAGCCGGGTGTACGACTCCACGGTGGGTGCGGTCAGGGCCACCAGCGCCGGCGCGTGGTCCAGCAACCCGCCCACGAAGTGGCGGCCCGCGTCGCTCAGCGGGTACCGCCCCTCCGCGTCGGGATCGTACAGCACGTTCTCGCCGTCCTGCCACACCGACAGGTGGATGTGACACCCGTTGCCCGGCAGCCCGTCGAACGGCGTCGGCCGAAACGACGCGCCGACGCCGTGTGCGTCCGCAATCGCCTTGACGGTCTCCTTGAACAGGATCTGGCTGTCCGACGCCGTGACGCCGTCGTCGTGCTCCACAACGAGTTCCTGTTGACCCGGACCGTACTCCGGGTAGTACGCTGACAGCCCCATTCCCTGGGCCTTCAGCGCGTCGACGGTGTCGAGGATCAGGTCGTGGGCGCTCTGCATCCCCTCGGTCGCGAAGCAGGTCGTGTCGTCGAACGGGACCGTCTCCCCGTCCTCCGTCTCTCGAGTGTAGTAGAACTCGCTCTCGAAGGAGAGCCGCGGGACGTACCCCGCCGCGCCGATGTCGTCGAGGTACTCCCGGAGTTGGGCGCGGGGGCCAGCCGTCCACGGCTCCCCGTCGAGGTCGTGGAGGTCCGCGAGCATGATCGCCGCGTCCTCGGCGTAAGGGAGTTCGGTGAACGTCTCCGGATCGGGGACGACCCGAACCTCGCCGGCCGGGCCGTACCGGCCCCCGGGGGCGAGGCTGTCGAGCGCGTTGAACGACTGCATCGCCTGCGTCAGGTTCGTTCCCTCGTCGAGGACGCCCGGCAGCGACTCGCTGTCCACGACCCGACCGCGGGGGACCCCGCTGTTGTTCACGAACGCGATCCGGATCAGTTCGACGTCGTTGGCGTCGACGC
>CAYSJP010000356.1:0-1935 GCA_964431395.1 uncultured Halobacteriales archaeon | reverse complement strand
GTCCGCCGACCTCCCCGGGCGGTCACTCGTACTCCGCTGAGTTGTCCCGTGGCTCGTAGCCGAGCACCTCGCGAGCGCGTTCGAGCGAGTAGAACTTCCGGTCGTTGTCGGAGATGCCGTACACGATCTCGAAGTCGTAGTCGGCCTGCAGGCACCGGTCGTGGAGGTGTGCACAGTCCCGCGGGGAGAGCCACATGGCCTGTCCGCGCTCGTAGTTCTTGGGGGGGTGCTCCCAGGTGAGGTTGCCGATCCGGACGCAGGCGGTGTCGATCCCGTGTTCGTCGTGGTAGTACCGACACAGAACTTCGCCTGCAGCCTTGCTGACGCCGTAGACGTTGCCCGGGCGGGGCAGTTCCGTCCCGTCGAGCGCCAGGTCGCCGGTCTCGCGGTACACCTCCGGCTTGCGTGGGGTCTCGTAGTGGCCGACGGCGTGGTTCGAGGAGGCGAACACGAACTTCGAGACGTCGGCCCCGACGGCGGCCTCGAGCACCACACGGGTGCCGTCGATGTTGTTCTCGAGGACGCTCGGCCAGGGGGCGTTCGGCCGGGGATCACCCGCGAGGTGGATGATCGCGCCAACCCCCGCAGCCGCCTCGCGCATGTCGTCGTCGTCCTGCACCTCGCCGATGAGGTAGGGGTGGTCCGGGTCCTCGTCGGGCGCGCTGTGAAAGAGGAATCGCCAGTCGTACTCCTCGCCGATCCCCTCCCGGATCGCGCGCCCGACCTGGCCCCCGGCACCAGTGAGCAGGACCGGTTCGTCCATTCAGTTATCAGTGCGCGAACGATCGGTAAGTAACATGCGGTTCCGGGCGGTGGAGCGGGATCGAAACTCGGGTCGGCCGGTCTACCCGTCGACACTGATGTGGGCCGCGGCCTCGGCGGCGAAGGCGACGGCGTCGTCGTCGAAGGAGTCGGCGTGGCGCACGAGCAACACGAGCAGGGTCTCCGGGCGGGCCAGCGCGTAGCCGCCCTCCCGGTCCAGCAGGCCGGCCTCGTCGAGTTCGGCGGCGTGTTTGCTGACGGTGGGTGGGGAGACGCCGAGCGCCGCCGCGAGATCACTCGCACCGGCGTCGGGGTCCCGCAGGAGTTCGATCACCATTCCTCTGGGTGTTTCCCGGCGGAGATACCCCAGCGCGACCTGCTCGAAGGGGGAGAACCGGTCGGCGGGAAAAAACCGCCGGTAGTCCCCGTCGCGGTAGTTCTCGATCGCGCCCGCATCCAGGAGCCGGCGCAGGTGGTGCTGGGTCTCGCCGGTACCCAGGCCGAGGTCGTCACGGACCTTCGAGAAGTGGGCGCCCGGCGTGGCCGCGAGGTAGCCGAGGATGGCTTCGCGGGCGTCGCTGTCCCCGTCCGGGTGCTCGAGCACCCCGGCGAGGGACGTCGCCGCCCCGAGCGCCGCAAAGCGCCGGAGCGTCGCCCGCTTGTCCTCGTCCACGCCGTCGCCGGACATACGCTTGTATGAGTGACCAACCTACAAAAGGCTTCGCTCGTCCCGGCACCGTGCGGTGGCGCCGCCTCATAACGACTGTTGTAGGCAATTACCGCATCGACCGCCCGACGGCGGGCGGTCGGAGCGGTAAAACGCTACAACAGTCATTATCACTCCAACTCGGGTTCGGCCGGTGCCTCGAGGTCGTCGTCCATCTCCTCGATCACCTCGTCGGCGCTCCGGATGTTCTCCGTGCCCGACGAGACGGCGTCGGCCTCCTGTTCCATCTCCTCGATCTCCTCGACGTCCACGTTGGCCGCCTCGTCGATCTGGCCGAGGATCTCTTCGATGTTATCCAGACCCAGCATTTCGCGGGTTTCCGAATCGAAGTCCAGGCTCTCTAAGCTCTCGCCGTCGGTCTGGACGTCCGATCCGGTGAGGTGTTTGCCGTACCGGCCCACGAGCGAGGACAGTTCCTGCGGGAGTACGAACGTACTGGACTCGCC
>CAYSJP010000355.1:0-1938 GCA_964431395.1 uncultured Halobacteriales archaeon | reverse complement strand
GGATGGCATCACGGGGGAGCTGCGCGCCGGACTCACCAATCTCGTGGCCGTTCTCGGGGTGGCGGTGCTCGGCTGGTCCGCCGGTGCGTTGCTCGTCGTCTACTGGGTCGAGGCGGGTGTCGCGCTGGTCCGTGGCATCCTCCAGGGCCCGTTCGCGAAGCGCGACCCGGAGGATATGACCGCCGGACAGCAGACAGTCAGGGAGACGTACGTTCCCCTGTCGTCCTGGGACGACAAGCGTGGCGGCGTCTCGATAGGCCCGCTTCCCCCGATCTATCCGCGGAACGTGTCAACCGTACTCAATTCCGCGATGGTGACACTCGTCTTCTGGCCAATCGCCGGCGGCCTCGTCATCGCGACCGTCGGGACGGAGTTCCCCATCGGAACTGTGTTGCTCGCGGTCGTCGGCGTCGTCGCCGGGCACGCCGTCGGCCTCATCAACTACTTCAGGAACGGCCGATACGCCGAGAACACCGTCGGGTCGGCGATGTCCAGGCGGTACGTGATCGGTATTCTCGTGCTCGGCGTCGGCGGGGTGTTCGTCCTCTCGCGTGCGTCCCCGCCGTCCGTGCTGTTTCTCATCGTCGCGATCGGAAAACTTCTCGCGGACCTCGCGATCGCCAGAGCGGAGGCGTCGAACGATCCACTCACCGAATGGGACGAGGAGTCCCTCGACGAACAGGTACCCACGGCGGAACCGACCGCGGTGTTTGAGGCGACCCGGCGTGACGTGCTTCTCCGAGCTGCCGGAATCGCCCCGTTTTTCATCCTGATTCCCCCGTACCTGTTCGCCGGCTTAGCCGCAGTCGCCGCCGGACTGTTCGGCGGACTGTTGGTCGGTGTAGCAACGCTCGCCGTCGGCATCGCGGTAGTGATGCTCGGTCTGGCCGTGCGATTCGACGTGGAGCGCGGGCATCTCGAGTATCACGTGTATCCGGATCGGATCGTCGCACACGATCGGTTACTCGACGCGCCACAGTGGTCGATCGATCGAGACAGGATCGAGGAGGTAACGATCGAACCGAGCCGGCTCGACCGGATTCGACCGGGATCGAAAACCGTCGTGGTGTCGACGTACGGCGACGACCGCCGGCTACGCGCCTTCCGACGTCCGGACGACTTCATCGACGCGACGACACCCGCCGGCGGATAGAGCCGCGTGTTCGCCGTCACCGTGGTCCCGGGGGAGGCGAGCACCGGTAACTGCCTACGACGATCAGTACGAGACGAGCGACTACAGCTCTTCGTCCATCAGCTCCACGTCGCCCACCAGATCGAACGCCGGCTCCCCGCCCCGGATGCCGTCCAGTAGCGTGAACGCCTCGGTGGGCGAGAGGAAATGCGTGGTCACGACCCGGCCGACGTCGGTCGGATCCAGGCCGTCGATGAACTCGTACTCCAGTAGCTTCCCGACCGCGTGACGGGTGTCGATGTCCCCGAGCATGCGGTCGTTGAGGCGCTTTGCCGCCGACCCGGCGACCGTCACGTTCGCGAGCGTCTGGGCGACCTGCTGGGCCTCCGGGTACCGGCTCACGACGGGCTCCATATCGCCTTTGAGCAGCGAGAACGCAACCTCGTCCTCGGTGCGCTCCATGCCCCCGTGGTACCGCCCCTCGGGCTCGACGAGGAGCCACACCTTCCCGCGGTCGTGGTAGTCCGGGCGGCCGGCACGCCCGAGCATCTGCTCGAACTCCTGGACGGTGAGCCACTCGATACCCATCGCCAGCGAGTCGAATATCACCTGCGAGGCGGGAAAGTCCACCCCAGCCGCGAGTGCCGCGGTGGTGACGACCGCGGCCAGATCCTGCTCGGCGAACATGCGCTCGACCTTCTTGCGGCGGCCGTAGTCCAGCCCGGCGTGATACGGCGCGGAGCTGTACTCCAGGCGCCGGGAGACCTCGTGACACCGCCGCCGGGAGTTGGTGAAGACGATGGTCT
>CAYSJP010000354.1:0-1939 GCA_964431395.1 uncultured Halobacteriales archaeon | reverse complement strand
CGAGTGAATCGTCGCCCTCGTAGACGAACGAGGCGTTGTGGTAGCCAAAGTCCATACACGGCGTGTTTCGCCGGCGGGACATATATGACTGGTTCCCGGTACCACCCGACGACGAAGCCACCCGCCACACGTGAGTGGCCTTCCTCGAACGCGTCACACTTGTGTCATCGGCCACAACCTCGGTCCGATGACCGAGGTCCGCGTCGTCGAGACCGACGAG
Source organism: uncultured Halobacteriales archaeon (assembly GCA_964431395.1). GTDB lineage: Archaea > Halobacteriota > Halobacteria > Halobacteriales > Hikarchaeaceae > CAYSJP01. The sequence goes on along the minus strand of CAYSJP010000354.1, from coordinate 1,719 downwards.
GAGTACGAGGACGCCCTCGCGGTGCGCTACGGCGTGTTCGTCGACGAGCAGGGCGTCGACGCCGACCTCGAAGTCGACGACCACGAGGCGGAGTCTACCCACTTCGTCGCCTACGACGGCGACGACGCCGTGGGGGTCGCGCGCCTGCGGGCCTACGACCCGGCGGAGTATGAGGACGCTATTGCCGTAGAACACGACGGGCCGGTCGCGAAGATAGAGCGCATGGCGGTGCTGGAGAGCCACCGCGAGCGGGGGATCGGCCGCGCAATCCTCGGGACCGTCGAGGAGCACGCCCGCGATCAGGGGTTCGAGCGGGCACGCTTGCACGGCCAGGTCAGGTCGGTGGGGTTCTACGAGGCGCTGGGATACGAGCGCGTCAGCGGGGAGTTCGAGGAGGCGGACATCCTACACGTCGCGATGGGGAAGCCGCTGTGAGCGCGTGTCGCCCGGGCGCCGGGTTCGCCCGCTCACTCCGTCACCGACACCGTCCGGTCCAGCCGGCCACAGCCCCACGCCAGCGTCACCTCGATCTCCTCGGTGCCGTCGGGGTAGTTCGGATCCATCGTTTCCGTGTAGCTCCGTTCGCTTCCGGCGGGAACGGATACGTGGATCTCGCCGTGATCGGAGATCCCGCCCGCGCCGAACTCCGCGACGAACTCCCCGCCCCGGTCCCCCGTGTTCGTGACGGTGAACGACGCTTCGAACGAGTCACCGCCTGAGACCGACTCGGGAACCTCGAACGAGCAGACGCTGAACCGCGGGGCATGAGCGAGGGATCCGACCGTCTCGGGCGGAATGATCCAGCGGACCGGCTCGTCGTTCTCCGTGAGCCACAGGACGGCGGCAGTCGAGGCGTCCTCGATCGGAACGGCGAAGGCCGGGACGCCGGGACGCTCGTACGATCCCGGCGGGAACGCCCAGTACCAGTGCTCGTCGGGGCGTGGATACCGCGTTCCGTCGACCTCGATGGCGAACCGGGTGTCGTCGAGAACCGAGTTTCCGTCGCCGTCAGCCGCCGCCGCGTCGGTCACCGCGAACTGGCTGCCCTCCAGGCAGGCGACGTCGATGTGCGTGTGACTCCCGACCGAAGTCGAGCGGATGAGCTTCCGAACGCGGACGTCGTTTATCGTCACAGTCGTTCCGTCCGGGGCCTCGTGGGTCTCGCCGAGGGCGAGCGTGCGCTCGCCGGGGGTCCGCGTGTCGGCAGCCGGAGGGGGATCTTCGCTCGTGTGGGTCGTCGACGCCGCGGCGGGCGCCTCACACGAGGAGTCGGCTCCGGGGGCGTCGGTCGTCGAACTCCCCTCATCCGGCATGGCCTCGTCCGTGCCGCCAGGCGACGTCCCGTCCACGTCGGCCGGTTCGCGCTGACCGGTGCAGCCCGTGAGGCTGCCACACAGGACGGCGGCACCCGCGAGGAACCCGCGTCGCTTCATACGACCACGTTTGATAGCCCGGGCCAAAAACCCGATCCAAAGTGAAACGGCCGTTTCAGCGTCCCCTTGCGGGCGGGACGACCCGAAGAAGTGCGAACTGGAACCAGGAGGCCCCCGCCAGTTGGAGTAACCGATGGACGTTTCGAGAGCAACGACGCGACCCGTTCCGTAACCCAAAAGGCCTGCTGGGGCCAGGTCCGGGTGATGGACGAGGTTCTCTCGCGGTACGAGCCCCTCCTGGATGACTACGACGCCTTCCGGGACGCCTGCGATCGACCGCTGCCGC
>CAYSJP010000353.1:0-1953 GCA_964431395.1 uncultured Halobacteriales archaeon | reverse complement strand
CGAGGTCCGCCTTGTTGACGACGAGCGCGTCGGCGATCTCGAGGATGCCGGCCTTCAGCGTCTGGACGGCGTCGCCGCTGCCGGGCTGGATGAGAACACACACGGTGTCGGCGGTCCGCACCACGTCGATCTCGTTCTGGCCGGCGCCGACGGTCTCGACGATGATCCGGTCCTTCCCGAAGGCGTCGAGGGCGGTGATGGCGTCGGCGGTGGCCGCCGAAAGGCCGCCGAGCGTCCCGCGAGCGCTCATCGAGCGCACGAAGACGTCCATGTCACCCGCGTTCGAGCCCATGCGGACGCGGTCGCCGAGCACCGCCCCGCCGGTGAACGGCGAAGTGGGGTCGATCGCGATCACGCCGACCGTCTCGCCGCGGTCGCGGTAGGCGCTGGCGAGCCGATCGACGAGCGTGGACTTGCCGGCGCCGGGGCTGCCCGTGACGCCGACGATCGCGGCCGACCCCGCGTGTTCGTGGAGCGCGGACACGAGGTCGCGGTACCCCGGCGCCCGGTTCTCGATGGCCGTGATCGCGCGGGCCAGCGCGGCGTGATCGCCCGCCAGCAGATCCTCCGCCATGCCCGTGCCGGGGGACGACCGCGCGCTCGAGTGCTCCCGGCCGCCTTCCTCGGAGCGTTCGTGATCGCTCATCAGTCGCGGGCGTGCTCGCGGACGAACTCGATCGTCTCTCCGACCGGCGTCCCGGGGCCGAACACCTCCGCGACGCCGGCGTCTTTCAGGTCCGCCTCGTCGTCCGCGGGGATCGTCCCCCCGACCAGCACGAGCGTGTCCTCGAAGGCGCCGTACTCCCGGAGGCCGTCGACGATCCTCGGCACGAGCGTGTCGTGTGCGCCCGAGAGTATCGAGACCCCCAGCGCGTCGACGTCCTCCTGGACCGCGGCCCGCACGATCTCCTCGGGCGTGTTGTGTAGACCCGAGTAGATCACCTCGAAGCCGGCGTCGCGGAAGGCCCGTGCGATCACGTGTGCCCCCCGGTCGTGGCCGTCGAGGCCGACCTTGGCGATGAGACACCGGATCGGCCGGGCGTCGTCCGGGTTGTCGCTGCGGACGCTCATGCGGACCACTCCTTCCGGGCGCGACGATCCCGGGAGCGAGAATCGATCATACCCGTGTTTCGACTGCCCGGCGTTTCATACTGTCGGCCCGCTCCGACGGCGGTTTCCACGCTCCGGCACCGGGGATCACCTCGCGGTGGCGGCGCTCGCCCGGATGACGGCGACAGTCGGAATCACGGTCGTCGTCAGAACACCCCGGGACGGAGCCTGCCGACGATTTCGCGCTCGTTGCGGCCGAGGTCGTACACCAGCCTGGCGCTCTGGTCGTCGCGGATCTCGAAGACGACCTCGTCGCCCTCGACGATCACGGGTGGCATCGTCCTCGTCAGTCCGGGGCGTTCGTAGCTGTCGACGGTGAGAACGAGATTCTCGGTTTCGACGGGTTCACCCCCGCCGTGGACGATCTTGCCGTGTGTGTCGTTGACGCGTTCGAGTCCGAGGTCGGCATCGGTCAGGCCGTCGCCGGAGGATCCGAGGGTGAACCCGACCGCGACGACGCCGAGGGCGATCACGATGGCCACGACGATGCCCACCCCCACGATGTTGAGGAGCCTGTCACTGTCCGACTCGTCGCTCATTGCAAACTGATAGAATCCGCGCGGAGAAAAGCACGGCGTCCTGGCGCCGTCGGTCGGGAGCGACCGGCGGACCCGGGCGAAAAGCCAAGATCCATAATCTCCTCGCCGCAAACCCGAGTATGGCAACAGCGAGCCTGCGCGACCGGGCGCGAGCCAGGCCCCGCACCGTGACGGCGGTCGTGTCCGTCGTCGGCTACGTGCTCGTGATCGGTGCCTTTGTGGGGCTGATCCCGTTTCCGGAGATCGCGGACGACACGGTGAACCTGCTCGCGGACGCGATCGCCGTCGTCAACACCGTCGCGCT
>CAYSJP010000352.1:0-1979 GCA_964431395.1 uncultured Halobacteriales archaeon | reverse complement strand
ACGAACTCGACGCCGGCCGGGAGGTGTGGGTGAACGTCTCCGCGATGCCCCGGACGGTCTCCTTTGCCTTCGCCACTGCCGCCCACTCGATCATGGTCGAGCGCCAGGCCGACCGGGACCGGATCCACACCTACTACACGGTCCCCGAGAAGTACCTCGAGACCGAACTCGCCGAGGAACTGCGCCGGGGGATCGACCTGCTCTCGGACCTCGAAGGCGAGATGAACGACGGGACGGCCGACCGCGTCGCGGAACGCCTGGAGAGCGCGAGTGACCTTCTCGCGGAGTTCGACGAGCGCGGCACCACCATCGGCGCAAAGGAGATCGACGGCAGCCACGTCGTCGAACTCCCAGTCGCCTCCTTCTCCAACGTCGACCCGTTCGAGGAGGTGATCCTCTTCGCGCTCGGCGAGCACCGCGAGTTCGAGTCCGTCTCCGAACTCGCAAAAACGCTCGCCGGCGAGCTCGACCAGGAGTACACCGACAGCTTCCGCTCGAAGGTGATCTACAACGTCGACCGGCTGGGCCCGGGCGGAAAGGGGTACGTCGAACAGGAACAGCACGGCAAGTCCTACCGGACCTCCCTCTCCCGGATCGGCGAGCTGTGGGTGCGCTCCCACGCCGGGCAGGAGCCCGACCGGCTGAAGTGAGGGGATCGTTAACATGATGACTAGCGTAGGCAATTACCGTATCGACCGCCCGACTGCGGGGCGGTCGGAGCGGTAACACGCTACACGAGTCATCATCAGCCAGTCCGGCACGCGTTCACGCGGCACTCCGGCGCCGCCACGTCGCGCCGAGCACGATGGCACCACACGCCGCGGCGGCGAGGAGGACGGCCGCCAGCGCGCTCGGCGGGACGCCGGACGTCGGGACCGACTCCACGATCGGGGTCCCCCGCATCGCCAGGACGAACGTTCCCCCGGTGAACAGGCCGTAGACTCCGCCGGCGACGCCCACGATGAGGAGTGATCGACTGCTCGATCCGCCGTACAGGCGGGAGGCGACGTATCCCGTGAGCGGGAGGACCTGCAGCGCGTGCAGCCCGATGAAGTGGGCGATCCGGAGGTCGCCGCCGGTCAGGCTCCAGTTCAACAGCGGGACTCCGGGACCGTCGTTGGGCGCGCCGACGGCGTGTCCCTCCCGGAAGACCATGAGCCAGCCCTCGAAGCTCGTGACCACGAACAGGAACATCCCGAGCCCGAGTCCCCACCGGTACGCGGGCGGGAGACCCGCCGGGTTCCTCGCGAACCGCCACAGGACGTAGGCGACCGCGATGGAGCTGATCGTGATAGTCAGGCCCATGACCGCGAACACCGTCGTATCGAGCGGCGTGCTCGTGTTGAAGTGGGAGGCGACGCCGCGCGCCGCCTGGGTCGAGATGAGGGCGATCTCGATCGCCATCGCCCCGCCGATCGTGTAGGTCGCCACCGTCTCGACGCGATCGGGCAGAGACAGCGACGGCAGAATCCACCCCATCGTCGCGGTGAACACGGCGATCGACGACGCGAACTTCCAGGGTTTGGTCCAGACGTTCCGGCCCAGCAGCGTCCGGCCGTCGAGTGCCATCAGGGCGGTGAACAGAACCGCCAGGGCGAGATTGGCGAGCGCGACAAGGTACAGGACGCGGTTCCGGCTGCGGAGCTCGCCGAGGAGGTCCGCGACGACTGTGGGCGCCGACCGGATCGCACTCATCGACGCCCACCTCCTCGCGGTCCACGTCCGGTACGCCGACTGACGGGGTGTGTCGATCCGCGATTCAGTCCGCCATCGTGGTCTCGACTGGCCGGTCGATCCCGGCCAGCTTGCGGCGGTGGCGAGGGACTCATACGCGCCTGCACCGGCCGTCGCATAATAAGAAGCACCACCGCGTTTCAGGTCCCGAGACGGGGTGTCGGAATCGCGGGCCGGCAGTCGAGCCGGCGCCCGGTGGACCTACCGAACGGTGGAACTATACTGTCGGACGGAAGCAGTGATAC
>CAYSJP010000351.1:0-1988 GCA_964431395.1 uncultured Halobacteriales archaeon | reverse complement strand
CTCGACTTCGACCTCGCGGCGGCCGGCGAGGCCCGCCAGATCATCGACCTGATCTGGGGCGCCGCGCTCACGCGGTTTCTCTCCCTCTCCGCGAAGCAGTACGGCGACGACTTCATCTCCGTGGGCCGGGTCCAGACCCCGACGCTCAAGCTCCTGGTCGACCGCGAGCGGGAGATCCAGGCCTTCGACCCCGAGGACTACTGGGAGATATTCGCGGACCTGCAACGGAACGGCGAGAACGCCTTCGAGGCGCAGTACTACTACCTCGATTCCGACGACAACGAGGCCGAGCGCATCCACTCCGAATCCGAGGCCGACTCCGTGTTCTCCGTTCTGCAGGGTGCCGGTACGGCCGAGATCACGGAGGTGTCCCGGCGCACCCGGACCGATCGTCCGCCGGCGCCGTTCAACACCACCCAGTTCATCCGTGCTGCCGGCGCCGTCGGCTTCTCGGCGAAGCGCGCCATGTCGCTCGCCGAGGACTTGTACACCGCGGGGTACGTCACCTACCCCCGGACGGACAACACGGTTTACCCGGACGACCTCGACCCCCGCGACCTCGTGGAGACCCTCGCCGGCGAGCGCGAGTTCCGCGAGGACGGCCGGTCGTTGCTCGAGAGCGATTTCGAACTCTCCCCGACCCGCGGGGATAAAGAGACCACCGACCACCCGCCGATCCACCCCACCGGCGACCTGCCCGAGAAGTCCGACCTCTCGGATGCGGAGTGGCAGGTGTACGAACTCGTCGTCCGGCGCTTCTTCGCGACGGTCGCCGAACCGGCCACCTGGGAGCACCTCCGGGTCACCGCAGACGCCGGCGGCCTCTCCCTGAAGGCCAACGGCAAGCGCCTGGTCGATCCGGGGTACCACGCCGTGTATCCGTACTTCGGGACCGACGAGAACTACGTCCCGGACGTCTCGGAGGGCGAGAAGCTCGAAATCACCGATTACAGGCTTGAAGAAAAGCAGACACAGCCGCCCCGACGGATCGGACAATCGAGACTTGTCGAGAAAATGTCAGACCTCGGGATCGGCACCAAGTCGACTCGACACAACACCATCGACAAGCTGTACGACCGCGGCTACGTCGAGAGCGATCCGCCAAAGCCCACGGGGCTGGCGATGGGCGTCGTCGAGGCCGCCGAGGAGTACGCCGACCTCGTCGTCTCGGAGGACATGACCGCCCAGCTGGAGGCGGACATGACCGCCATCGCCGAGGGCGAGGCCAGCCTGGAGGAGATCACCGAGGAATCGAGGGAGATGCTCGAACGCGTCTTCGAGGAGCTCGAACCCTCCGCCGAGGAGATCGGCGAGCACATCCGGGAGGCGCTCAAGCAGGACAAAAAGGTCGGCCCCTGTCCGGAGTGTGGCGAGCGCCTGCTGTTGCGGTCGAGCCGCGGTGGCTCGCATTTCGTCGGCTGTGACGGCTACCCCGACTGCACGTTCACCCTGCCGCTGCCGAACAAGGGGGACCCGCTCGTGCTGGAGGAGACCTGCGAGGACCACGACCTGCACCACGTCAAGATGCTCGCCGGCCGGGGGACGTTCGTCCACGGCTGTCCGCAGTGCCAGGCCGACGAGGCCGACGAGGAGGAAGACGAGGTCATCGGCGCCTGCCCGGACTGTGGCGGGACGGAGGGCGGCGAACTCGCGATCAAGCGGCTGCGGTCGGGATCGCGGCTGGTCGGCTGCACGCGGTATCCCGACTGTGAGTACTCGCTGCCGCTGCCCAGGCGGGGCGACATGGAGGTCACCGACGAGTACTGCGAGGAGCACGACCTCCCCGAACTCGTCGTCCACAACGGGGGCGACCCCTGGGAGCTGGGCTGTCCGATCTGCAACTACCGGGAGTACAAGGCCGAACAGGAGGAAGACGGGGACAGTTTGGAGTCGATCAGCGGTATCGGCGAGAAGACCAAGGAGAAGCTCACGGAGGCGGGCATCGAGGGCGTCGAGGACCTCGCGGACGCCGACGCCGAGGACCTCGC
>CAYSJP010000350.1:0-1993 GCA_964431395.1 uncultured Halobacteriales archaeon | reverse complement strand
CCATCTTCCACCCGATGTGTATGATGTAGGAGATCAACGCGCCCAGCCCGAACGCCACGCCGACGGCAGTCCCGATCTGTAGAATGAACACGACTGCCGCGAAGATAACCACCCCGTACGCGAGATCGACCACTAGATCGACTCTGGCCGGGTTCATTCCCGTTGCACCCCTGTCCGTCTTCTCGTCCGGATCATACGCGTTTGTTCGTATTCCACACCTGAATAACCCGCCTGTTTGCATCGACGCCCGGTGGAACTCCAGCCGGGTCCGTCCGGCCCTGGCGTCGTGCCGTGCGGACCGCGCCAGCCCAGCTCCGGGCGCCGTGTCGGCCATGTCGAGCCAGTTCCGGGCCGTGTCAGGACGCTTCCGGATGCCGGGTCACGCGGGGTGTGACGGACGCGTCTCGAAGGAGCCGTCGGGAGTAACTGGCTCGTCGACGCCGGTTGCGGAAGTGGAGTAGGAAGATACTTCCCTGCGCTGCCGCAATTCGTGGACATGAGTGAGTATACTGTGAGCGGTGAGTTCCGCTCCCGGGACGGCTGGTCACCCTTCGAGACGGCGGTCGAGGCGGAGAACGAGTCCGTCGCCGAGGAGCGAGCATACGCGACGCTCGGTGGCCGCCACGGGCTGAAGCGCACGGAGGTCCGGATCGAAGGGGTGTCGGCATGAGCCTCGGCGGCGGACCCGGCGGACCCGGCGGCGGCGAGCTCGAAGAGGTCTCCCAGCAGATCCAGCAGATCGAACAGGGCATCGAGGCGGTCGAGGCGGAGATCCAAGCCGTCAGGGACGAGCAGTCGGACATCGACGAGGCGATCGACGCGATCGGGGGTCTGGAGACGGGGTCGACGGTGCAGGTCCCGATCGGTGGCGGCGCGTACGTCCGTGCCACGATCGAGGACATCGACGAGGTGATCGTCGGGCTCGGCGCCGACTACGCCACCGAGTGCGACCACGACCAGGCGGTCGACCTGCTGGAGGAACAGCGGGACCAGCTCGACGAGCGCATCGAGGAACTCAACGAGGAGCTCGCCGAGCTCGAGACCGAGGAAGAACAGCTCAACCAGCGCGCCCAGCAACTCCAGCAACAGCAGATGCAACAGGGCATGGGTGGGCTCGGCGGCGGCGACTCCGAGTAGGCGATGTTCGAGGGTCTCAAGGAGACGCTCGGGAACTTCCGGAGTGACGTCGAGGAGGAGGCCGTCGAGGAAGTCCCCGACGAGGTAGCCGAAGACGGAGCGACGGCTGACGCCGATGCCGACGAACCGGCGGAGTCCGACCCGAATACCGGCGGTAGTGGTTCTGATGGCGGCGGGGACGAGGCCGCCCAGGACGGTGCGGGCGAGGCCGAGCGGGGGGAAAGCGACGACGGCGATGCAAACACCGGAATCGGGCGCCGGGCGAAGTCGCTGGCCCGGGGGCGGTTCGTCATCGACGCCGAGGACCTCGAGGGCCCGCTCCGCGATCTCGAACTCGCCTTGCTGCGAAACGACGTCGAGATGGAGGTCGCCGACGCGATCCTCGACCGGGTCCGCGAGGAGCTCGTCGGCGAGACGCGGAAGATCACGCAGGGCACGACCGGCGTCGTCAAGGACGCCTTGCGGGAGGCACTCCTGTCCGTGCTCGCGGTCGGGCAGTTCGACTTCGAGGAGCGCATCGCCGAGGCCGAGAAGCCGGTCGTGATCGTGTTCACCGGCGTCAACGGCGTCGGCAAGACCACGACGATCGCGAAGCTGTCCCGGTACCTCGAGCGCGAGGGGTACTCCTCGGTGCTCGCCAACGGCGACACCTACCGCGCCGGCGCGAACGAGCAGATCGAGGAACACGCCGACAACCTCGGCCGCAAGTGCATCGCCCACGAGCAGGGCGGCGACCCCGCCGCCGTGATCTACGACGCCGTCGAGTACGCAGGGGCAAACGACGTCGACGTCGTGCTCGGCGACACGGCGGGGCGGCTCCACACCGACGACGACCTGATGAACCAGCTCGCGAAGA
>CAYSJP010000349.1:0-2014 GCA_964431395.1 uncultured Halobacteriales archaeon | reverse complement strand
ATCGCCCGCCTCGACCGCGCTCCGGGCGGGCGTCGACTCCTCGTCGCGGACGACGTAGTCCGTGTGGAGTCCCGGCTCGTGGTAGCTCCGGTACGTCGCCTCGCCGTCTTCGAGGGCGGGCCGACCCTCGACGATGGTGGGCGCGATGAACTCGTCGGTCTCGCCGCGCTCGTGGGCGCGCTCGACCGCCGCGACGCCCGTCTCCGCGACGTGGTCGGCCTCGCGGTTGACGATCGCGTCGTAGGCCCGGCGGGTGCGCTCCCAGTTCTCGTCGCGGTCCATCGCGTGGTAGCGCCCGGAGACCGTGGCGACGCCCCCGGTGCCCTCGCGCTCGACGACGGCGGCCAGGTCACGGACGTACTCGTCGGCGATGTCCGGCGCGGTGTCGCGCCCGTCGGTGAAGGCGTGGGTAACCGCCTCGACCCCCCCGTCGGCGGCCATCCCGATCAGCGCGTGGAGGTGTTCGTGGTCGGAGTGGACGCCCGCGTCGCTCAAAAGCCCCATGACGTGGACCCGCCCGCCGTGGTCGTCGGCGTACTCGATCGCCGAGCGGAGCGCGTCGTTCTCCCGGAAGGAGCCGTCGTCGATCGCTCGGTTGACGCGCGTGTGGGCCTGCTCGACGATCCGACCGGCGCCGATCGTCAGGTGGCCGACTTCGGAGTTTCCGAGCCCGCCCTCGGGGAGGCCGACGCTCCGGCCCCGCGCCGTGAGCGACCCGGAGGCCCCGGCCTCGCGGTGCTGGTCGAAGTTCGGGGTGTCCGCAGACCGGACGGCGTCACGATGATCGTGGTCGGCGAGACCCCAGCCGTCGAGAACGATCAGACCGATGTCCATACGCGGGACTCGACGCGAGGGATCAACTAAGCTTCGCTCGGGCACGACCCGACGACGGAACAGTCAGCAACGGTAGGTGATGACGGACGCTCGAGCGCCGGTACTCCGAGGCGCGCCGGTAATTATCAGTCCGCGCCCTGACGCGGGACGTAGCCACACTCCGAACAGACGGGGGCCCTCCCGGATCGTGCATTCATCAGGTTTTCACAGCCCGGACACCGCTTCGATTGGGCGATCATTCTTATCGAACTGTTCTCACCGGAGACTGATAAGCGTATGTTGTGGGGTTATTCATACTCGTACCACACCTTGTATGCGATTTAATGGCATGGTGAACCGGCGGGACCGGTTAGCCGGGTAGTCCCCAGGGACACGCGCGACTCGGGTCTGAACCCCGATGACTACGCGGCTACCACACCCGGTCGCCGTGGGGCCATCACGCTCGGTCGCCACGCGACCACCACCGCCGGACCACGAGGTAGTTTTTTGTTCGGCTCGCCCGGATGGTGGATGTGACCCTCGATCCGGTCCACTTCGACGGAATCGTGGACCTCGCGCGGCGCATCCGCCCGGGCGTCGACGAGACCGATCACCGCGAGTTCGCGGCCACCGTCTGGGAGGAGTTCCTCGACCCGCTCCGTCGGGACGGCGTAGCGGTCCTCGAACCCCTCGACGAACGCCGGCGCGGGCGCGTCGACGTCCGGTCGATCGCCCTCCAGGAGGAGCCCTTTCCGACCCGGCACGGTCTCGACTCGGGGACGATCAACCCGACGACGTTCAAGAACGGCCTCGTGCTGGACGTCGCGCAGGCGGCGATGAGCGCCGTCCCCTCCGATCTGGAACTGCACCGCGCCCGGACCGTCGTGGCGACCGTCCACGCCAACGACGTCACCGTCGACCTCGGCGACGACGACTGGGTCCCCGACGACGACGGGTTCGCCCGAAAGCGCATCCTCCAGGCGCCACGCGTCGATCGCTTCGAACAGCAGGTCGTCCACGTGCTCTCTCTGTACCTCGCGGAGAGCCAGCACGCGCTCACGCAGGCCGACATCGTCGAGGACCTGCTCGTGCTCGATGGCCCCCTGTATCCGAAGGGACTCTTGGAGTGGCGCGGGCGGGACTCCCGGCTGGAGGACCTCCTCGTGGAGGACACCCGGCCCCGCGACGTCGCGGCGAACTA
>CAYSJP010000348.1:0-2033 GCA_964431395.1 uncultured Halobacteriales archaeon | reverse complement strand
CGGGTCGTCCGGCGGTCGGGATGGTCGCCCGGGGCGTCGGCCCGTCCGTCGAAGGACATATGTGCGACACTGTGCATTGACCCCACATGGAGCCCCGGAACGGTGACGCGACGACTCCGAAGAATCGACGCCGGTTCCTGCAGATCCTTGGCGCGCTGGGCGTCACGGGACTGGCAGGCTGTGGCGGTGACGACGGCGGCACCGACGAGCCGACTGAAACGACCGAACCCGCCGACACCACCGAACCCATGGCTACCACCGAGCCCGACACGGCGACGCCGACTGACACGGCGACGCCGACCGACACGGCGACGCCGACGCCCCGCGAGCCGGAGTTCGTCTCGATGCTCGAGGCCGAGTCGATCGAGGACTCCCACTGGCACCAGGTCCACGGTCAGGCGGACTACGAGGTCAGGGACGGGGCGATCGTCGGCATCTCCAACAGTTCCAGTCCCAACAGCTTTCTCGGCAGCTACAAGGTGTACGACGACTTCGATCTCGAGTTCGAGGCCTATGTCGACCCCGACGGCCTGAACTCCGGAATCCAGGTCCGGAGCCACACCACCCAGGGCAACCCCCACACGTTCGGCCCGCAGGTCGAACTCGAACTCTCGGGGGATTCGGCGCCCCAGATCGCGCCGGGGCAGTCGGGGTACGTTTACGGCGAACAGCTCCCCACCGGGTGGATGAGCGGGGGTGGCAGCGCCCCCCCGTCCCACGAGGTGTTCAACAACGGCGAGTGGAACGACTTCAGGATCCACGTGGAGGGCGATCAGCTCCGGACGTTCATCAACGACGAGCAGATCGAGGATCTGGACCTGAGCCAGTTCAGCGACGTGGACGACCTGATCGGGATGGGGATCGTCGCCCTCCAGGTCCACAGCATCGGCGCGGACGGCCGGGAGGTGCGCTGGCGGAATCTCCGGATCAAGGAACTCGACGTCCAGGCGTGGGAGCGGCCGTTCAACGGGCAGAACACGGACGGCTGGACCAACCCGCTCGGTGCGGGCGACGTCTCGGTCTCCGACGGCGAACTCCACCTGAGCGGCGACGACTCGTTTTTCCTCCTCACGGAGGACTCCTACGACGACTTCGCCTTCGAGACGTGGGTGAACGCCGACGCGAAGGGCGGGGTGATGGTCCGCAACCCCGGCGAGAACCGGATCGCGGGCTACCGCGCGGAGGTCGACCCCACCGACGACGCCCTGTCGGGCAGCCTCTACGACGTCGGCGGCCAGGAGTGGCTCGAGAACATCGACGGCAGCGACCACGCCCAGATGGCCTACAAGCCCGACGGCTGGAACTACTACCGCATCGCCGCCGCCGGCGACACGATCCGCGTGTGGGTCAACGGGATCACGACGGCGAACGTGACCGACGACGCCGAGTCCTCGGGCGGTATCGGCCTCCAGCACCGCGGCGGCGACGGAACGATCCGGTTCCGGGATCTGGAGGTCAAGCCCATCGAGCCGGACGCCTTGTAGCCGAACCCGGTGCCGCGGCCGCCCCGGTCGGCCGCGTTCTCCGCCCGTCACAGCGCGTTCCGATCGGCCGCTTTTTGCTTTTCCGGGCCGACTCCCGACACATGCCCGAGTTCGACCCCGAGAAGTTCGAGGACAAGTACGTTCACTACCTCACCGAGCTCCAGCGCGCCTACCGGAACGCCTTCGAGTACATGAACGACCGCTACGACTCCGAGCTCGTCCACGCCATCGACCAGGGGATCCTCAACGAGAGCGAGCCGTTCTACGAGGGTGACGGCGAATTCCGGATCGAACTCCCGGAGAACCCCCACGACCGGCTCGGGAACGTGCTCGTCGACGAGGAGAAACTCGACACCGTCCTCGCGGAGTACGTCGATCGCCTGGAGGTCGCGATCCGGAACGTGTTCGGCCTCGAGGAGGGCGAGTGAGGGCGACCTTGCAAGGGCTTTAAGACGCTCCGTCACGCACTAGAGTTCATGAGCGCGGATACCCGAACCGAGGACGACGACCTGCGCGAGCGAATCGAGAACTTCCTGCGCCGGAACTTCC
>CAYSJP010000347.1:0-2043 GCA_964431395.1 uncultured Halobacteriales archaeon | reverse complement strand
TCAGTCCGCGTACAGCGTGTCGTAGTAGAACACGCCCAGCGCGGTCCGGCCGTCCCGGAGGTCGCCCTTCCGAAGGCGCTCTTGGAGGTGGTCCATCGTCGTCACCGTCGTCCGGATCGACTCGTCGCTATCGAGTTCCTGACCGCCGTTCGGGAGACAGTCGGTCCCGACGAAGTAGTGATGGACGGCGTCCGTGATGCCGTTGGCCGGTTCGGCGACCGCGAGGTGCTCGACCTCGTCGGCGACGTAGCCGGTTTCCTCGCGGAGTTCGCGGTGGGCGGCCGCCGCGAGGTCGTCGTCGCCGCGCTCGACACCGCCGGCCGGGAACCCCAGGTTCACCCGCTCGACGGCCTGGCGCCACTCCTCGATGGCGACCACCTCGTCCTCGGGGGTGAAGGGAATCACGACGACGCTCGGTGGCTCGTCGACGTAGTGGAACTCCCCGGCGTCGCCGTCCGGCATGCGCACTTTCTCGCGGGTGACGGAGAAACCGGGGCAGGTGTAGTCAGTCTCGGAATCGAGCGTCTCCCAGGCCAGGTCCGACATACCACGGCGTTAGAATCGAACGCGCAAAAGCGGATCGGCGGAGCGGAACACCGCCCCGATCGGGGGGTCGCGGCTCAGTCCCGGCTCGGGCGGGTCTTCTCGGTACCGGTGCCCCGGGATCCGAGCCCGCGGTTCTTCCGGCCGGCGGTCGTCTTGCCCCGGAAGGCGCGGTTCTTGTGAGTGTCGTCGCAGATCCAGTTCAGGTCGTCGTCGTTCTCGATCGCGGGGTGGTTCGGGTCCAGCAGGACGATCTCGAACCACTTCGTCGAGCCGTCCTCGCCGACGGGGTATGAGTTGAGCACCCGGAGGTTGCGGTACTTCCGTGAGGCGCGCTCCTCGGCTATCCGCCGGCGGTTCTTGTTCCGGGTGATCCGGTTGACCCCCTGGCGCTTCGAGCGCCGGCCCTTGACGAACCGCTCCTTGCGGGCGGTGCCCTTGTTGACGGCGACCCTGACGAGGACGACGCCCTGCTTGGCCTTGTAGCCGACGTCCCGTGCCCGGTCGAGGCGGGTGGGTCGGTCGATGCGCTCGATGGCGCCCTCGCGTCGCCACTCCTGTTTGCGTTCCCACTGTAACTGCCCGAGCTTCCCCTCGTCGGGCTGTTTCCATGCGTCTCGGATGTACGTGTATGCGCTGCGTGCCATGTTCTCACCGCGGGCGGTGGTGGTTCAGCCCGGAGGCCACATCCCGTCCCGTACAGCGCCGGGTGACCGTCGATTGCCCCGGAACTGGACGGGTGCCCGCCGAAGCCCGCACTCGACGAGTCTACTCTCGATTGCCGGCTTGCGGGGTTAAGCGCTTCGAAACCGCCGGCGCTCGGCCGTGTCACCCTCGCTTCGGAAGGCGAACGGTAACCGTGGTGCCCTCCGTCGATGCCGTCGCGTCGACTTCGCCATCGAGGCCCGTGACGATCCAGTACACCAGCCACAGTCCGAGCCCCTCGCCGTGAACGAGCTGTGTCTCCGTGCTCGATTCCAGGACCGCCCGTTCGACGTCGGGGAGCCCCGGCCCGTCGTCCGTGACCGCGATCTCGACCTGCCGTTCGGTAACGGTCACGTCGATCTCGACGGTCGGCTGCTCGCCGGCATGTTTCGCGGCGTTGTCCGTGATCTCCCACAAGGCAGTCTCCACGCGCTCCCGTGTGTGCGCGACGACGGCGTCGGGAGCGTCGACGGTGACGGACGCGTCCGGGTATCGCAGTTCCAGCTGCGAGACGACGCTGTCGAGCAACGGGACGAGATCGACGGGGTGTAGTTCGGGCGACTGTTCCCGGTTCTCCCCGATCTTCCGGGCGGACTCGCTGAGGTCGAGCAACTGTTTTCCAGTGGCTCTGATCTGCGTTGCCTTCTCCGCCGCCTCACCGTCGAGGTCGGCTTCGAGCATTTCCGCATAGCTGTTGATGACGGTCATCCTGTTTCGGAGGTTGTGGCGCAGAACGCGGTTGATCACGCTGATGAGACTCTCACGCTGTCGCCGTTCCGTCGCGTCACGAACCAT
>CAYSJP010000346.1:0-2051 GCA_964431395.1 uncultured Halobacteriales archaeon | reverse complement strand
AGCCGCGACTGATTCCGCATGCCACTCGACGTCGTCTCGGCGACGTACCACGTCACGAACCCCGAGATGCGGACGCCCTTCCACTTCGGGAACGTCGCGATGAGGGAGTGTCCACACGTCTTTCTCGACCTCTCGGTCGAGATCGACGGGAGCGTTCAGCAGGGCGTTTCGATGGGCGGGCTGATTCCGATGTGGTTCTACAAGGACCCCTCGATGACCCTGGCCGAAGGGCTGGAGAACATGATCGAGGTGTTCCGGATGGCGGGGGAGTTCGCCGAGAGGGCGGGCGCCGCCGAAACGGCCTTCGACGCCTGGATGGACGTGTACGAGCGCCAGCAGGCGTGGGCGAGCGACACGGACTACCCGCCCCTGTTGTGGGTGTACGGCGTCAGCATGGTCGAGCAGGCGCTCGTCGACGCCGTCTGCCGACACGAGGGGATCGCGTTCGGGGACGCGGTTCGCGAGAACGTCCTCGGGATCTCGCTCGGTGCGATCCACGACGTGCTGGGTGGGTACGAACCGGCCGATCTGCTGCCCGAGGAACCCCGCCGGTCGACCGCCATCCGGCACACCGTGGGGCTCACCGACCCGCTGACCGACGACGACATCGACGCGGCCGACCGCCTCGAGGACGGGCTCCCCCAGTCGCTGTCGGCGTACGCCCGGGAGGACGGCGTCGATCGATTCAAGATCAAACTGTCCGCCGACCAGGAACGGGACGCCGACCGGCTCTCGCGCATCCACGACGTCCTCGAGGGACTCGACCTCCGGGACTACGCGTTCACCGTCGACGCAAACGAGGGCTACGCCTCGGCCCGGGCGTTCAAACAGCAGTGGGAAGCGCTACGGGACGATCCTGACCGGCAGTCCCTGCTGGAGAACCTGCTGTACGTGGAACAGCCCCTCGCGCGCGACGACGCCTTCAGCGCCGAGACCAGGGAGGTGTTCCGGAACTGGGAGGGCAAGCCGCCGATCATCATCGACGAGTCGGACGATCTGCTCGAGCGTACCCGTACCGCCCTCGAGCACGGCTACGACGGGACGAGCCACAAGAACTGCAAGGGTGTGTTCAAGGGGATCGCCAACGCCTGTCTGATCGAACGCCGGAACCGGTTGGATCCGGAGCGGGAGTACATCCTGAGCGCGGAGGACCTGACGACGATCGGGCCGATCGAGTTGCTCCAGGACCTCGCCGTGGTCGCGACCATCGGGGCGGGCCACGTCGAGCGCAACGGCCACCACTACTTCCGCGGGTTGAGCGCCTTCTCCGAGGGGGTGCAGGACCGCCTGCTCGACGCCCACGGGGACCTCTACCGGCGCCACGAGGAGGGGTTCGCGACGCTTTCGATCGAGGAGGGGGAGGTCGACCTGAACAGCGTGGTCGACGCGCCCTTCGGCGTCGGACCCGCCTTCGACACGTCGCAGTTCACCCCGGTCGAGACGTGGATCGACGACGGACTCGCCGGGGAGTGACTTCCGTGGTCGGGCACCGTCTCCTGTAGGTCTCGGGTCCGTGCACCGTCCCGTCGGGGTCGGGGAGCGCGACCTCGATCCGCTACTCCTCGTCTCCGCCGGATCCACGCATCATCGTGGCCCGGGACGCCGGAGCGTCCTTCCGTTCCAGTCGGCGGTCGAGGAACGCTCCGAAGTCCTCGCGCTCGCCGTACTCCTCGCGGTGTTCGAGGGCGAGTTTCCCCTTCTCAGTGATCTCGTAGAGCCCCGAGTGGTCCGCCGGCCCGATCTTGCGAACGATGCCATAATCGACGAGTACGGGGAGCCGATTGTTGATGTTCTTGCGGCTCTTATCGGTGACTTCCGAGAGGTTCGTGGCGACGTTGCGCCCGTACGCTGCAAGCGCTTCGAGGATCAAGAAGTCAGTGGGCTGTCTGAGTCTCACGTTACCAATACGTGTTGCCAGCCCCCACTTAAATATTCGCGTATTTCACGGCAGTTTTAGGGGTGGATTCGCTCGACAGGGGGGTCAACCCGCCGTCGCGAGCGACCGCCGGGAAGGCACTCGAGGCGCGGCGATCCGGCGGCCGAAACCGGGG
>CAYSJP010000345.1:0-2052 GCA_964431395.1 uncultured Halobacteriales archaeon | reverse complement strand
CGTGATGCTTCCGAGCAGCACCCGCTGGATCCCCGACCGCTTTCGCCCGCCCATCACGATGCTGTCGACGTCGAGTTCCTCGGCGGTGTCGAGAATCGATCCGGCGACCTCGCCCCCTTCCGCAACCCGTTCGACCGGGATTTCCTCGTCCTCGAGCAGGTCGGCCGCCTCGACGGCGGCGTCGACGTCCGAAAACTCGTGGGGGGGTGCCCCCTTGTGACCCTGATGGGGGAACACGTAGTAGACGGTCGCGTTCACCCCGTCCGGCGCGTTCGGTAGCGAGGCCACGTACCCGGCCTGATGGCGCGCCCGCTCCGCATCGCGGTCGACCGCGAGGAGTACCTCCCGTCTCCCGTCACCGAACACGACTTCCGGGCCGGTCACGGTGACCGGTCTCTCGGCGGAGAGCAGAACGTCCCGGACGGTGCTGCCGAGCAGCACCCGGCTCACGCCGGACCGTTTCCGCCCGCCCATGACCAGTTCGTCGACCTCGAGGTCGTTCGCGGTTCGGAGTATCTCCTCGGAGGCGGTGCCGCCGCCGACGGTTCCGTGGACGGTGACCCCGGCGTCTTCGAGCAGGTCGGCCGCCTCGACGGCGGCGTCGGTCTCCGCGAACGCGACCTCGTCGGCCTGCTCGAACTCGTCCGGTGGCACCACGTGGAGCACCGTCGCCGTCAGGTCCTCGCCGCCGTCCGCGAGTCGTTCGACGTATCTCGCCTGGTGCAACGCACGTCCCGCGTCCCTGTCGACTGGTATGAGTACCTGGTACATTACGATTGAACGTTAGCGATCGAAATATAAATTCCCGTTTTAAATTCCCACAAGCTGGGAGCGACGGTCGACGGGCATATCCGGCCACGTCGTGCATCTCAGTCGAGGCCCGCAGCGTGTTCGAAATCTTCCGGTCCCGCCGTCGGTGATACTCCGTCCAGCATGATCTGCCACCCGTCTAACACGGTTGGATCGTCGAGGGCGTCGGTTAGCGTGGTTCTCACGCCGAGAACGTCGACCCCGTAGTAGTCGTTCGGGACGCCGTGGAGATACTGCAACGCCGTCTCGAAGAGGCTCCGCATGCCGTCGTCGTTCTCGAAATCGAAGTGTTTGTACGCGCCCGCCGCGACCTGGACCATTCCGTGAGCGAAGGCGCTTTCGGTGGTTCCGCTCCCGTAGTTGTACCACTCCGATTCGAAGCAGTCGTGGGATTCGTGGAACGCGCCGGAGTTGTACAGGCGGACGCCGTGAATCACCGCCCGCCGAAGGGTGGCGTGTTCCCACCGCCCGGTTTCCGGGTTCCAGCCGGTCGGGTTCCCGGAGACGGGTGGGTCGACCGAGGCGTCGGTCGTGTGCTCGTCCATGCCGTCGCTTGGTCGCGAGCGGGCAGAAGCCTTCGGGGGCGAACGACGCTGCCACGGAAAGGTAAAAACGGTTGCGGGCCCAAACGGCGGTGATGAGTGAACAGTCAGACATCCCGGCCACCGACGAGGAGTGGCGCGAGGTCCTGAGCGACGAGGAGTACGAGATCCTGCGGGAGAAGGGTACGGAACCACGCGGAACCGGCGAGTACCTGGGCAAAAAGGAGGACGGCACCTACACCTGTGCGGGGTGTGGAACGCCGCTGTTCGACGCCGACACGAAGTTCGACTCGGGCACCGGGTGGCCGAGTTTCTACGACGTGGTCGCGGAGGGCAACGTCGAGACGGAGGTCGATCGACGCCACGGCATGGAGCGCATCGAGGTGGTGTGTGGCCGGTGTGGCGGCCACCTCGGCCACGTGTTCGAGGACGGCCCCGACCCGACCGGCAAGCGCTACTGCATCAACTCGGCGGCGCTGGACTTCGACCCCGAGTAATACAGCCAGCCGGGGAACTACAGGAGAACGGGAAACGGGAGGAAGGTTTTATTCCAGTCGGGCGAACGTCCGGGCATGCACGAGGGAACCTGGTGTGAGCGCCACGCCGAACTGGACGTCGAGTCGCCGACGCTGATCGAGGGGCTGCCCGGCCACGGCATGGTCGCCTCGATCGCGGTCGACCGGATCACCGACCAGCTCGG
>CAYSJP010000344.1:0-2194 GCA_964431395.1 uncultured Halobacteriales archaeon | reverse complement strand
CCGCCTCCCGGATTTGAACCGGGGACAGCTCGATCTTCAGTCGAGTGCTCTCCCAATCTGAGCTAAGGCGGCGTGCGTTCGATCGGATGGGAACGGTGTGAAAAAGGATTTCGAAAGCGCGTCGCGTCCGGGGGCCGGCGTATCGAGGACAGGACTCTACGGGACTACGGACCCTGCCCGCGTCCGCCGGCTGCTGCGGGCGGTCCTCCCCCGCCAACACCCTCGGGGGGCCCCCGACCGGCTCCGTCGCCGCGCGGCGGCGCCGACGCGTCCTCGGACAGTATCAGACCGAACTCCTCTTCGGTCGGCTCGTCGTCCGGCGAAAGGTACCCCACGGCGAAGGCCGTGTAGGTGCTCCCGGCCTCCAGAGACGCGGACACCTCGAACACCGGGTCACCACCGGCCGCGGGCCGGATCTCGATCTCGTACTCGGCCGCGGGGACGACGGCGTATCCGCTCGATTCCGTGAACGCGAGATCCTCGAACACCGTCAGAGCGCCGTCGTTCACCGTCACCTCAACGGTGGGGGCGTCGGGACTCGCGTGGATCGCCCGGATGCGGGCCTCGTCACCGAGGTTCGCGCCGTTGGTGTCCTCGAGGAGGTCCACCGTGAACTCGGAGTCGTCACTCGTCACTTCGCCCCGGGCGAGTGCCGTGTAGTCCTCCGCGGCGAGTTCGACCGCGACGGGGCCGAACACGGTCTGTTCAGTGCCGGCGACGTTGACGGCGATCTCGCGTTCGCCGGTCGGCACCTCGAGGTAGTCGGTCACCGACCGGAAGGGGAGGTCGGCCACCGCCTTCGCGCCGTCGACGTACACGTCGACCGGGGGCGCGTCCGGCGAGGCGTGTGCCACCCGGAGTCCGGCCGCGTCCTCCTGTGCGGCTGCCGTTCCGATGCCCGGCAGAACTAGCAGCGATGCTGCTCCGATGCCTTTGAGTACCGTCCGTCTGTGTGGATGCATACTGCGTTAGGCATCAGCGATGGCAATAAAAAATGGATTTTGGACATTCGGACTAGAATTCATTGCAATTGGGCGCTCGATGCCTCACAACAGTCATTATCAGACGGGGGCGCCCTCATTTCGGCCGTCCGGGCGGGGCCACCGTCCGCCCGTCGGGACGATCATTTATTATCCGACCCGCCCCAACCATGGCGTGATGGACGTAGACACCCATGTCGAGGAACTCGCCTCCGACCTCGGCGTCGACAAAGAGGAGGTCAAGGCGGATCTCGAGAACCTGCTGGAGTACAGCGTTCCGATCGAGGAGGCGAAGGGGAGCCTCCGACGGAAGTACGGCGACGGCGAGGCCGGCGACGGCGAACCGGAACTGACCGACATAGGCGAGATAACCACCGACAGCGCGGGCGCGAGCGTCACCGCCGTGGTCCTCACTGCGGGGAAGCGCTCGATCCGCTACCAGGGCGAGAACCAGGTCATCGTCGAGGGCGAACTCGCGGACGAGACCGGCCGGATCTCCTACACCGCGTGGGAGGAGTTCGGCCTCGAACCCGGCGACACCGTCGCGATCGGCAACGCGAACGTCCGAGAGTGGGAGGGCGACCCCGAACTCAACCTCGGCGAGTCAACGAGCGTGACGCCCGCCGCCGATCTGGAGGTGCCGTACGACGTCGGCGGGGATCGTGACCTGATCGACCTCGAACCGGGCGACCGGGGGCGGAACGTCGAGGTGCGGGTCGTCGACGTCGAGGAGCGGACCATCGACGGGCGCGACGGCGAGACGGAGATCCTGAGCGGCGTCCTCGCCGACGACACCGCCCGGCTACCGTTCACCGACTGGGACCCACACGACGCTATCACGGAGGATGCGAGCCTCCGGATCGAGGACGCCTACGTCCGGGAGTTTCGCGGAGTCCCGTCGGTGAACGTCTCGGAGTTCTCGACCGTCCGGCCCCTGAGTCGCGAGGTCGAGGCCGCCGCCGCCACCCGGCTCACGATCCGGGAAGCGGTCGAGACCGGCGGCGCGTTCGACGTGGAGATCGAAGCGGACATCGTAGGTGTGCGTGACGGTTCCGGGCTCATCCAGCGCTGCCCGGAGTGTGGCCGGGTGGTCCAGAAGGGCCAGTGTCGGACTCACGGCGAGGTCGACGGCGAGGATGACCTGCGCGTGAAGGCGATCCTCGACGACGGCACCGGCGCACTGACCGCGATTCTCGACACGGAGCTCACCGCCG
>CAYSJP010000343.1:0-2212 GCA_964431395.1 uncultured Halobacteriales archaeon | reverse complement strand
TCCGCGCCGTAGCGGTCGCCGACCATGCCGGTCGGGTGGAACTGGACGAACTCCATGTCGATCAGGTCGGCACCGGCGGCGTAGGCAAGTGCCGGGCCGTCGCCGGTGTTCTCGTCGTCCCGCGAGGAGTGCCTGCGAAAGAGGCTGGTGTACCCGCCCGCCGCGAGAACGACGACGTCGGTGTCGAAGGTAACGTACGTCCCCTCGTCCATGTCGTAGCCGGCGGCGCCGAGGATCCGGTCGCCCTCGGTCAGGAGCCGGGACACGAAGACGTTCTCGCGGTACGGGATGGAGAGATCCTGGGCGCGGTCGATGAGCGTGTCCAGGAGCGACTCGCCGGTGTGGTCGCCGGCGAAGGCCGTCCGCCGGAACGACTGGGCGCCGAAGTACCGCTGGTCGATCCCGCCGTCGGGGGTGCGGCTGAACGGCATCCCCCAGTCGTCGAGTTCGCGCAACAGGCCCGGCATCCGGCTCGTGACGGTCTCGACTTTCTCGGGGTCGTTGAGGTGGTGGCCCTCGTTGATCGTGTCCGCGGCGTGAATCGCCGGGGTGTCCTCGGGGTCGAGCGTGCCCAGCGCGCCGTTGATCCCGCCCCGGGCCCAGGTGGTGTGGGCGTCGCCGTGGCTCCGCTTGCCGATGACGAGGATCGACTCCGGGTCGACGCCCCGCTCGACGAGTTCGATCGCGGTTCGAGCGCCGGCGGCACCGGCGCCGATCACGAGTACGTCGCGTTCGACCGTCTCGTAGTCGGGCGCTGCGGAGGGGTCACTGCCGGCTGTTCGGCGTGAGGAGACCATACGTTATTTTCGTACCACACCCACTTAACCACCGGGAACCCCGAACCCCGATTTTCGAGGGATAGAGCCCACTCAAACGCCCGTTTTTGCCACCCAATTTTGCCCGTCTCGGGGGCGCTCGCCGCCGGTTTCGGGAGGCTCAGATCGGCCCCGATCCGAGCGTGACGACGGGCACCAGCACGAGCAGGTAGGCGGCCGCCGACAGGGCCCAGTCCCGCCGGATCCGACCCATCCGGCTCGATGGAGCGAGCGACCGGGGGAGGACGACGACCGCGAAGAAGCCGACCATCAGGGCGTAGACGACCGCCGTTGCGAGCAGGGTCACGGGAAGCGACGGCCCGCCGGAGAGGGCCTCGACCGCGAACAGCAGCCAGACGAAAAGCGGGCCCGTCAGCCCGCCCGCGAGGTAGTGGACGACGGCGGCAAGCCGTCCGGGGGCGTTCCGGGGTGGCGTGTCCGTCAGGACGCCCGAGGCGACGAACGGTGACGTCTCGCCCTCGGGGAGGCGGGCCATGACGGCGTCCATGAACAGCGTCGCGAGGACGCCGCCGGCGACGCCCAGAAGAAAGCGAAGCGGGATGGAGGGATCGGTGACGAGAAGCGGCTCCATGCACGCATTTCGGGGGAGTCCCGATCAAGAATGTGTGGATTCATACCGGGCGGGCGAGAAAGGGAGGTAATGGCGGAGCCGCTCTGGATCGACACCCACGCCCCGGACATCGGGGACCTCCCACAGGACGACCTCGCGAGGTACCTCGGCCGAGCGACGGACGGCCCGATCAACCTCGTCCTGCACGGCCCGCCCGGCAGCGGGAAGACGGCGGCCGTCAGGGCGCTGGCCCGCGAGATCCACGACGACCCCGACAACGACCTGATCGAGATCAACGTCGCGGACTTTTTCGGCATGACGAAAAAGGAGATCGCGAGCGACCCGCGGTTCGAGGGGTTCGTCACCCCGAAGCGTCGTCGCAACTCCTCGAAGGCGGCGCTGATCAACCACGTCGTCAAGGAGTCCGCGAGCTACGCGCCGGTGTCGGGATCGTACAAGACGCTCGTGCTCGACAACGCCGAGGCGATCCGGGAGGACTTCCAGCAGGCGCTCCGGCGGGTGATGGAACGATACCACGAGGCCACCCAGTTCGTGATCGCGACGCGCCAGCCCACCAAACTCATCCCCGCGATTCGCTCGCGGTGTTTCCCGATCCCGGTCCGGTCGCCCACCCGCGAGGAGACCGTCGGCGTGCTCGCGGAGATCGCCGACGGCGAGGGGGTCGACTACGACGACGCGGGACTCGAGTACGTCGCCAGCCACGCCGACGGGAACCTCCGGACGGCGATTCTGGACGCCCAGACCGTCGCCGAGGAGGAAGGGGAGATCACCCGGAACGTGGCCTACGAGACGCTCCGGGAAGTGG
>CAYSJP010000342.1:0-2245 GCA_964431395.1 uncultured Halobacteriales archaeon | reverse complement strand
TGCTCGGGATCGTGCTCCTGTTTCAGATGATCTCGCCGGTGATCATCCTCGTCCCGCTGTACACGGTGATGTCGTCGCTCGGACTGTTGCGCACCAGGGCCGGCCTCGTGCTCCTGTACGTCGGCATCCAGACGCCGTTTTCCATCTGGCTGCTGAAGGGGTACTTCGATACGGTGCCGACGGAGCTGGACTACGCCGCCCGGATCGACGGCTGCAACCGCCTGCAGACCCTGCGACACGTGCTCCTGCGCCCCGTCGCGCCGGGGATCGCCGTCGTCGGAATCTTCAACGTCGTCGTGACGTGGTCGGAGTTCGTCCTCGCGTTCACCGTCCTCGGCGGCGAGAGTTCGCTCCAGACCATCTCCATCGGCGTCTACGACTTCTCGAGCCAGAGCGGCAACGACTGGCGCGCCATCGCCGCCGCCAGCGTCATCGGAATGCTCCCCCTCGTGATCACGTTCATCGGGCTCCAGCGGTACTTCGTCAAGGGACTCGTGGAGGGCTCGCTCAAGGGAGAGTAGGCGCTTACCTGCGCCGCTGGGGTTCCGTCGACCCGGGTCGGCGCGACGCGCTTAATTGCGCGCCGCCCCACCCTCCCGTGTGCTCTTTCCCACCCACGTCCTCGCGGGGTACCTCCTCGGGCGCCGGTGGACGGGGCTGCCCGCGTGGGCCGCCTGCGGGGCCGCCCTCCCGGACCTGATCGACAAACCCCTCGGGGCGGTCGGCGCGACCGACCTCTACCAGTCGGTCGGCCACTCGGCGCTGCCGGTGCTCGCGCTGGCGGGCGTCTGGCTGCTGGCGCGCCGCGCTGACGGTGCCGGCGCCCGCCTCCTCGCGGTCGGCCTCGGGTGGGCGTCACACCTCCTGCTCGACGTGTTCGGGATCGCCCTCAACGGCCGCCCGGAGAACTGGGTGTCACTGCTGTGGCCGGTCCGCACGAAGCCGAACCCCCTGGATCTGGACCCGGTCTCGTTTTACTTCGAGTACCTCTGGTCGCCGTCGTTCTACGCCGAGGTCGGCGTCTGGCTCGCCGGCGCGTACGTCCTGTCGCGGTCGCCGGCGGTACGACGGTACGTGCGCTCCGTGACGTGATCCGGGGGGGTCACTCCAGATACCCCAGCGCCCGGAGCCGGGACTCGTCGTACTCCCGGTGGTCGGTCGCCGCCCCTGTCGGGCCGCCGCGGCGGGCGAGGACGGCGTCCAGCGCGCCCGGATTCGCCGGATCGGCGCCCGGATCCCGGGTGTCGAGGACGTCTTCGGCGCCCGGGTCGCCGACCTCGAACGCCGAGCGGACGACGTCGACCCCGGCGGCGGTCCGGCGGGCGAACAGTTTGCGCCCCTCCGCCGATCGGACCCCGCGGACGTACTGGCTCGCCCCGAGGGTCCGGGCGACGGTGAACGCGTACTCCCGGACGAACGAGGAGGGATCGTCGGTTCCGGCCGGGGGGTCCACGGTCGACCGCGTTCCAGTGCTCCACTCGAGGGGTTCGTCCGCCGCCGCGCGGACGCCCCCACGGAGCATCCGCGGGAGATCGACCAGCGACACCTGTCCGTCGACGACGGTCCCGGGCCAGTCGGGACGAGACACTAAAAGCGGGACGTGGATCATCGACTCCCAGGACGCCGCCGGGACGTGGCCGACCACGCCACGGCCGGGATCGAGACACTCGCCGTGGTCGGCCGTCACCGCGAGGACGTCCGCCGCCGGGTCGAACAGCCCGTCCGCCTCGAGGCGCCTGACGAACGCCGAGAGCACCTCGCCCAGATCGTCACACGTCCGACGGTAGAGGTCCCGAACCGCCGCGAGGTCGGCGTCGTCCCCGCCGTCACGGAGCGCGACGCTCCGGCTCCGCGCGGCGGTCCGGTAGTCCCCGGGGTCCGGGGCGTCCGCCGCCGCATCCAGGGTTGGCGGCCAGTACGGACTGTGCGTGTCCATGTAGTGGATCCAGCAGAACACCGGTCCGTCGGCGTCGGCGATCCGGTCGCGCGCGACCCGGTCGAGCGCCGCCGCCGGGCGGTAGTACGGCCCCAGGACGCCGAGTCGCCGGCCCGCCGGCCGGACGAACCGGAAGTACGCGCGCTCGGCAGCGCGGGTCAGCGACCGGGGCAACGCCTCGTCGAGACGGGCCATTCCCTGCCCGGACCGCTCCCCGCCCTCGCCGATCGAGGCGGCGAGCAGCGGGTTGTCGGTCACGACCACCGTCTCGTAGCCCGCCTCGCGGAACGCGTCGAGAATCGAGGTGGC
>CAYSJP010000341.1:0-2248 GCA_964431395.1 uncultured Halobacteriales archaeon | reverse complement strand
CGGGGTTCGATGGGAAACGCGTCGCTCCGTGACATTGCTGCCATCTCCACGATCGCGTTCGACCAACTCGATGGCAGCGTCGTCGCCATCGACGCCCACAACTGGCTGTACAAGTACCTCACCACGACCGTGAAGTTCACCGGAGCGGCGGCGTACACCACCGACGATGGCGAGGAAGTCGCGAACCTGATCGGCGTCGTCCAGGGGCTCCCGAAGCTCCTCGAGGCGGGCATCACTCCGGCCTTCGTCTTCGACGGCGCGCCGACGGATCTCAAGACGGACGAAATCGAGTCGCGTCGCGAGGCGCGCGAGCGCGCCGAGGAACGCCTCGTGGACGCCCGCGACCGCGGTGATCAAGTCGCGATCGCCCGCCTCGAATCCAGAACCCAGCGGCTCACGCCGACGATCCACGAAACCACGCGCGAACTCCTCGCCCGCCTCGACCTCGCGGTCGTGGAAGCCCCGGCCGAAGGGGAGGCCCAGGCCGCACACATGGCCCGCCACGACCCCGACGTGGACTACGCGGGCAGCGACGACTACGACACGCTGCTGTTCGGCGCGCCCCGGACGCTCCGCGCACTGACCAGTTCGGGCGATCCCGAACTGATGAATCTGGCGGCGACCCTGGACCGTCACGACCTCACCTGGGAGGAACTCGTCGATGCCGGCATCCTCGCGGGGACCGACTTCAACGAGGGCGTCACGGGAATCGGCCCGAAAACCGCAGTCAAGGAGATCAGTCGACACGGCGACGTCTTCACCGTTCTGGCCGAGCGGGACGCCTCGATTCCACACGCCGAACGGATCCGCGAGCTCTTTCTCAGCCCGGACGTGACGGAGGACTACGCGATCACGACCGATCCGGACCCCGACATCGAGGGTGCCCGGGAGTACGTGGTCGAGGAGTGGGGGATCCCGCCAGGGGAGGTGCGACGCGGCTTCGAGCGCATCGAGGACGCGCTCGTCCAGACCGGGCTGGATCGCTGGACGTAGGCCCTCCGATCACTCCCGCCGTGGCCGGGGAGACGGGCTTTGCGGCCGCGAGACCCGTCCTTTTTACTCCCCGCTCGCGGAGTCGTTCGTATGAACTCCCTCCACCCGCGAGTGCGCATCCAGTGGACGCTCGCGGCACTCGTCACCGCGGCGGTGCTCGCGGGTGCTCTGGCGGGGGTCGCGGCCGCGGTCGACGTCGTCGCGACCCCGGCGTTCGTCCCCGTCGCCGTCGGTGCGATCCTCGGTACCGCCGGCGTGCTCCACGCGTTCGCACGGTTCGATCGCTGGCGCTACGAGATCCAGGCTGACGCGCTGTACCTGGAGCGGGGGGTGATCACCGAAGTCGAGACGGCGGTCCCGTTCGTCCGCGTCCAGCACGTCGATACCCAGCGTAGCCCGATCGCGCGCCTGCTGGGGATCGCCTCGGTCGTCGTCTACACCGCAGGATCGCGCGGTGCGGACGTGACGATACCGGGACTCACGCCCGACCGCGCCGACGCCCTCAGGAACCGCCTGCGCGAACTGGCGATCGAGAGCGAACCCGACGACGGCGTATGAGACGGTTGCACCCGCTCGTCGGCCTGACGCGCGCGATCCAGTACGCCATCTACGGTCTCAGCGTTCCGTTTTTCGTTCTCGCCATGGCGGGGAACGTCTTCGATGGGCTCTCTCGGCCCTCCCTCATGTTCCCCGTGATGGGCCTCGGAATGCTCGTCGGCGGGGCGTTCGGCGTCGCCTCCTACACCCGGTACACCTACCGGATCACGGAGGATACCTTCGACGTGTTCTCGGGCGTTCTCGCGCGCCGGGAGCGCGAGATCCCCCACCGGCGCATCCAGAACGTCGACGCGACCCGGAGCGTCTGGCAGAACCTCCTGGGAGTCGCGACGGTCCGGATCGAGACTGCGGGCGGCGGGAGCACGGAGGCCGTCCTGGATTTCGTCTCGGGCGCGGAGGCGAAGCGACTCCAGGGAACCCTCCGCGAACGCCGGGCCGTGGCCCGGATGGAGGACGAACCGGCAACGCCCGGAGAGGGAGATGCGATGGCCCCCCCGGGCGACGGCGAAGCGCCAGCCGCTCCGACTGCCGACAAGCCCGCCGTCGAACCAGCAGGCGATGGCCCACTCGTGGGCGAGGAGGCCGAAAGGGGAGCCGCGAGTGTGGAACCCCGAACGACCGACCGCACCGGCCGGTCCGAGGACCCCGACCGTGCCCCGGTTTCGCTGTTCGTGCTCTCGAAGATGGAGCTCGCGGT
>CAYSJP010000340.1:0-2271 GCA_964431395.1 uncultured Halobacteriales archaeon | reverse complement strand
GGCGGGAAGGCGCTCATGCTCGCGCCGACGAAACCCCTCGTCCAGCAACACGCCACGTTCTACCGGGAGGCGCTCGCGATCCCGGACGAGGAGATCGTCGTCTTCACGGGCGAGGTGAGCCCCGACGAGCGGGGTGCGCTCTGGGGGGAGGCGACGGTCGTGATCGCCACGCCGCAGGTCATCGAGAACGACCTCATCGGCGGCCGGATCTCCCTCCGGGAGGTGACACATCTCACCTTCGACGAGTGTCACCGCGCCACCGGCGACTACGCCTACGGCTACATCGCCGACCGCTACCACGAGGACGCGGAGAGCCCCCTCGTCACCGGGCTGTCGGCGTCGCCGGGCGGCGACGAGGAGGCCATTCTGGAGGTGTGTGAGAACCTCGGCATCGGCGACGTCGAGGTGATGACCGCCGAGGACGCCGACGTCTCGGAGTACGCCCACGGCACCGACGTGGAGTGGAAGCGCATCGAGTTGCCCGAGGACGTGATCGAGATCCGTGACGCCCTCAACGAGGTGATCGAGGACCGCCTCGAGAAGCTCGGAGAACTCGGCGTCACCAGAAAGACGAGCCCGGACCTCTCCGAAAGCGACCTCCAGGAGATCCGCGGACGGCTCCAGGAACTCATCGACAACGGCCAGTCGGAGGGCTACCAGGGGATGTCGGCGCACGCCGAGATCCGGAAGCTGAAGACCGCGGTCACGTACGTCGAGACCCAGAGCGTCGAGTCACTGCGGCGGTACTTCGAGCGCCAGAAGAACGCCGCCCGCTCCTCGGGCGCCTCGAAGGCCAGCCAGCGGTTCGTCTCCGAACCCAGGGTGAAAGAGGCGATGCGCCGCGCGGAGAACTACGACGACCTCCACCCGAAGTTCCGGCGAGCGCGCATGTTGCTCGCGGAGACGCTCGGCATCCGGGGCGGCGAGCGCGTCATCGTGTTCACCGAGTCGCGGGACACCGCCGAGACGCTCACCGACTTTCTCGGCGAGCACTTCGCGACCCGGAAGTTCGTCGGGCAGTCGGACAGGGAAGGATCGGAGGGGATGACCCAGACCGAACAGCAGGACGTGTTAGGGGAGTTCCGGCAGGGTGAGTTCGAGGTGCTGGTCTCCACCTCCGTCGCGGAGGAGGGGCTGGACGTGCCCGAGGTCGACCTGGTCCTGTTTTACGAACCGGTGCCGACGGCGATCCGGTCGATCCAGCGCAAGGGTCGGACCGGCCGGGACGCGAAGGGGCGGGTCGTCGTCCTCCTGGCAGAGGACACCCGCGACGAGGCGTACTTCTGGATCTCCCGGCGCCGCGAGAACCGGATGGAAGAGGAGTTGCGCGAACTCAAGAGCGCCGCCGGGGAGATCGAGCGCGAACTCGACCAGCGCGGCCTCGGGGAGTTCGAGACGGCCGGTGTCACGGGGTCCGGGGAGAACGGGGCCGATGCCGACGGTGGGAGCGTCGCGACCGCGGACGGCGGGGCGGCGACGGAGGATGGTGACGACGCCGGCCCGACGGCCGACGGCGGTGGCGGCCAGCGCGGACTCGCCGATTTCGCGGGGAGTAGCGAGGACGAAACGGGCGGTACGGACGGTGATGACGCCGGCGCCGTCGACCCAGGGGCAGCCGGGGACGATGGTCTCGCGGCCACCGCGCGCGGTGACGGCGACACGGTCGAGATCGTCGCCGACCAGCGCGAACTCGACTCGGCGATCGCGCGGGACCTCTCCCGGCGCGACGGGATCGACGTGCGCCTCGAGACCCTCGAGGTTGGTGATTACGTCTGTTCCGATCGCGTCGTCGTCGAGCGCAAGTCCGTCTCCGACTTTCTGGACACGCTCGTCGGCGGCGACCGGTCGATGTTCGAGCAGGTCGGCGAGATGGCCTCCCACTACGCCCGTCCGGTCGTGATCGTCGAGGGCGAAGGCGACCTCTACGAGGAGCGCAACGTCCACCCCAACGCGATCAGGGGCGCCCTGGCCTCGCTGGCGATCGACTTCGGCGCCAGCGTGCTTCGGACCGACGGCGAGGACGACACCGCCGACATGCTCGCCGTGCTGGCGGAACGCGAACAGGAGGAATCGGACAGGCAGGTGAGCGTCCACGGCGAGAAGAGCACGAAGACGCTTTCCGAACAACAGGAGTACGTCGTCGCCTCCATCGCCGAGGTCGGCCCCGTTACCGCCCGCTCGCTGCTCTCGGAGTTCCGCACCGTCGAGGCGGTGATGACGGCGACGAAGGAGGATCTCATGGAGGCGGAGGGCGTCGGCGAGGTGACCGCC
>CAYSJP010000339.1:0-2294 GCA_964431395.1 uncultured Halobacteriales archaeon | reverse complement strand
CGCGAGCGAAGCGAGCGTCCGGGTAGTTTTTCCCCACGTTTTTGCGACGAGAGGTTCGCGAACGGAGTGAGCGAACCCGAGGAGTAAAAAGTGGGATGGACTCACCGGGATTTGAACCCGGGGCCTCTCCCATGCCAAGGGAGTGATCTACCGCTGATCTATGAGCCCGCATCGTTCCGTATCGCGTGGCGGTTCTTAACTCCCTCGGATCGGGGCGTCCGTATGGCAACCCTTTAGTCCGCGAGAGCAGTTCGAATCGGTAGGGAACGGCACAGCCGCAGATCCGACGCGCCGTGTGTTTGCACGGCTTGGGAATGCGGCAGTGCAGTCGGCGCCGAGACGGCGCCACGCATCAGCGGCTCGTGTTCGTTCCAATCACAACAATGGCACGAATGCACACACGACGCCGCGGCTCGTCCGATTCGGACACGCCCGTGGCAGACGACCCCCCGGAGTGGAGTGACGTGGACGCCGAGGCCATCGAGGAGCGCGTGGTCGAACTCGCCGAGGAGGGGATGGATCCCTCCGAGATCGGCCTCGCCCTGCGTGATGCCGGCGTCGAGGGGACGCCGATCCCCGACGTGAAGCTGGCGACGGGAAAGAAGGTCACCGAGATCCTGGAGGAACACGACGCCGAGCCGGAGCTACCCGAGGACCTCCGGAACCTCATGGAGAAGGCGATCACCCTCCGCGAGCACATGCAGGAGAACCCCCAGGACCACCAGAACAAGCGCGCCCTCCAGAACGTCGAGTCGAAGGTCCGCCGGCTGGCGAACTACTACCGCGGCGACGAACTCGACGAGGAGTTCAAATACTCATACGAGCAGGCCCTCGATCGGCTGCGGTAGATGGAAGCGACCGACCGACCCGAGGGCGCGGCCACGCCCGGCGAAGGAGGGATCGCGGCGACGGTCCGGGAGGCCGGGCTCTGTCACCTGCTGGCGGCCGCCGACGGCGACGCCATCGCGGCTGCGACGACCCTCGCCGGCGGCTGTGCGGCGACGGGCACGCCCTATCACGTCAGCGCCGTCCGGACGCGCGAACAGCTGCGTTCGCGGCTCGCGTCGGTCGGGGAGAACGCGGAAGCCGTCGTGGTCGGCACCGACGCTCCCGACACGCCCGCCGTACCCGGCCGCCCGGTCAGCGGTCCGGCCCACGAGATCGCGGCGGAACTCGGGGCAACGCCGGACCCGGCGCTCGCGCTCGCGGGACTCGCCGCCGCCGGCGCCGACCCCGCGGACGCCCCACCGGACCTCCTGGAGCGTGCCGACGCCGAGCCGGCGGCTGGCGTCGCGATCCCGACGGGGGACCCCGCGGACGGTCTCGCACACACGACGCTCGTGCACGCGGACTTCTCCGGTGAGCGGAGCCGCGTCGCGGCGGAACTCGACGAGCTGGGCGGGGACAGCGACCCGCCCCGGGTCGCGTCGCTACTCGCGCTCGCGGCCGCCGGACCCGAGGGCGCCCCGGCGCGATCGGCGACGGCGATCGAGCGGGCGATCCACCCCTACCGGATCCAGGGGCCGTTCGCCACGGTCGGGGGGTACGCCGACGTGCTGTCGGCGCTGGCACGCCGGTCGCCCGGCCTGGCCGTCGCGCTCGCCATGGCCGGCGAGGGTCGCGAGGCGGCGCTCTCGGCGTGGCGCGAGCGGGCAGTCCGGGCTCATGCCGCGGTCCGCTCGGCCGACACCGCGCGGTACGACGGCCTGGTCGTCGCCCGTGTCGACGGCCCCGTCGCGCCGGTCGCGCGGCTCCTCCGGGACTTCCGGTCGCCCGAGCCAGCCGTTCTCGCCGTCGGCGAAGGCGAGGCCGCGATCGCAGCGGTCGAGAGCGACGTCGCCGGGGTCATCGAGCCCGCCGGGGAAGCTGCAGGCGGCTCGGCGCTCGGGTGTGGAACCCGGGGATACGCGCGCTTCGATCCCGGCGAGACGGACGCGTTCGTCGACGCCGTCAGGGGGACGACATGAGAACGGCGACGATCCGCACCGAGCACGCGGACGCGGCGACTGTCGTGGCGGCGGTGTCACCCGACAACACCCCGGAGATGGAGACGCGCGCCGAGGGCGACGCGGTGATCACGACGATCGAGCGCGGGTCGACGAGCGGGCTCCGGTCGACGGTCGACGACTACGTCGTCAACGTCGGCGTCGCGGACGCGGTCGCGGCGCGAGCGCGGGAGTTCGACGCCTCCGTGACTAGCGGGACGGCACACCAGAACAGCGAGACGACAGACACAAACACGCGGACGAACACGAACACACAATGAGCGAACGATCCGTTTCACGACAACGACA
>CAYSJP010000338.1:0-2299 GCA_964431395.1 uncultured Halobacteriales archaeon | reverse complement strand
CCAGACCGGGAGTCCACTGACAAGCCTCGCCGTTCACGGCGAGGTAGCTGACACCCAACGGTACGGGCTACTCGGTCAAATAGACTCGGGGGTCCGGGAGGGTCGCCACTCCGTGATGTGGACGCTCCCGTGAGCACGGACACGGGGTGGCCGCTGCAGTGCGGAACGCCGGGTGATCGACCGGACCTCACGCGGGTGACGGCCTCTCCGGGGAGGAAAGTAATGGCACATATAGTGAAGATTAAGGTCATGCAAGGAGACAAGGACATATATGGAGACGAGAAAGGTACAGCGGCTCGGGCCGTCGACGTTGGCGATGACTCTGCCGGCGGATTGGGCGGGTGAACACGGAGTCGAGAAGGGTGACGAGGTGTCGATCCGTCCCGGGGGAAAGGGTACGCTCACGGTGACGCCCGAGTCCGCACAGGCGGGCGACTCCGAGGCGACGATCCACGCCGACGAGCTAGACGCCGCCGCGGTCGAACGCGCCATCGTCGCCCAGTACGTCCTCGGGCGCCGGGTCATCTACGTCGAGAGCGACGCGACGCTGGGCTCGGAGATCATCAACGCCGTCTACAGCGCGGAGACCCAGCTCATGGGTCTGGGCGTCGTCGAGGAGACCCCGGAGCGGATCGCCATCCGCTGTTCGGTCGATCCCGCCGACTTCACGCTCGACAACCTGCTCGAACGACTCGAGAACACCGGCAGCACGATGCGCGGGGAGGCGGTCAAGGCGCTGGCACACGGCAATCCGGATCTCGCGGAGCGGGCCCTCAACCGGGAGCGACAGGCGAACAAGATCTTCGTCCTCCTGTTGCGCCTCCTGTTTACGGCCTACCAGAACCCCAATCTCGCCCGCCAGATCGGCCTCGACGACGGGTTCCCGCTGATCGGCTACCGGTCGATCGCGAAGAACCTGGAGCTCACCGCCGACAACGCCGAGGACATCGCGGAGATCGTCCTCGAGTCCGGCGAGGGACAGCTCGACCTCGACGCGTCGACGATCCGCCGGATCCGCGAGTTCACCGACGGCGTCGACGAGATGACCAAGACGGCGGTTCGCGCTGCCGTCGAGCGCGACTACCAGCTCACGATCGAGGTACGGAAGCTGTTCGAGGAGATCGGCAACCGCGAACAGGAGATCCTCGGAGACCTCCCGGAGATGTCCAACGAGAAGCTCATTCAGGTCCGTGAAGTGCTCGTGAGCCTCCAGCAGACCGCCGGGTACGCGATGCGTAACGCCGAGATCGCGGCGAATCTCGCCCTCGACGAACAGTCGGAGTACGTCACGATCGAGTAAACTGGCGACTGCCAGGGATCGTGTGGCCGTTCCCGGACTGAAGGAACTATATACGCGCCGCCGTAATCACTCGGCATGGCGACGGAATCGACGGTCTCGGAGAAAGGAATGGGGACCGCGATGGTGTTCTCCCTGATCGCGGTCGGCGGGGCGGTTCTGATGTATCTCGAAGGCGGCGAGCCGCTGGCCGGTTGGGGGTTCGCGGTCGCGATGCTGGCAGGTGCACTCGCCGTCGTGGCAGTCCAACTGTGGTGAGTCGAAGTCGCGGCGAGGCGTGCCTGTCGAGAAACCGTTTAGTGGGCCCGTCCCCTATACCCGTCAATGAGCGACTTCACCGACGAGGACCGGCGCATCCTCGCGTACCTCACGGAGCGGGTCGCTCGCGGCGAACGCTACTTCCGTGCGAAGAACATCGCCGAGCAGATCGGGCTCTCGTCGAAACAGGTCGGCTCCCGGCTCCCCAAGCTGGAGGAGGAAGCCGAGGGAGTCGACATCGAGAAGTGGAGCCGGGCGCGCTCGACGACGTGGCGCATCGAACCCTCCTGAGGCGACACCGCCGCAGTGGTCGGGTATGACGGCCAGAGCGGAACGAACGTTCGCGTTCGACGTGCCACCCGAACGGATCTGGGCGTTCATCGCCGACCCCGAGAAGCGCGCGGAGGCGATCAGCGTCGCCCAATCCTGGGAGCACGACGGGGACGAGACCGTCTGGAACATCAGCCTGCCCATCCCGCTGATCGATCGCACCGTCGCCGTCCGGACCCGTGACGTCGAGCGCGTCGAGAACGAGCGCGTCCGGTTCACCGGCCGTTCCAAGGTCATGAACGTCCAGGGGACCCACGAGATCAGCGTCGTCGACGGCTCGACCCGCCTCTCGAACCAGTTCGTCGTCGAGGGAAAGTACCCCGGCGTCGAGCGGTTCTTCAAGCGCAACCTCGATACGGAACTCGACAACCTGGAGGACGCGCTGCGTCGGGACATCGAGGGCTGATAATGACT
>CAYSJP010000337.1:0-2302 GCA_964431395.1 uncultured Halobacteriales archaeon | reverse complement strand
TCATCGTCCGGCGCCCCGACCGACCGGTGCCGCGTCCGACCTGGTCACACAGGAGGTTCGACTCACAGACATTGCTTGATCGTTGACGTGCGAACGAAGCTAGTGCACGCACATAAGTCTTTACCGGGCCAACGACCACGTCTCCCGACGGCGAAACACGCGCACGGGGTCGGCGACCGGGTCATCCAGGATCGGGGAGGTCGGACGCGGTCGGGTCCGCGTCGGCCGGGATGCCCAGATCCGACAGCGTCCAGCCCGTCTCCCGGTAGTCGGTCCCGTTGACGCTTCCGGCGATCGTCACGAGCGAGTCGATCACGGGCGTCTCCACGCCCGCCCACCGCCCCAGTTCCGCCATCGGGACGAGTCCGAAGGGGATGTCCTCGTCGAAGTAGCGGTGGTCGACCGAGTCGGGCGCCATGATCGACTTGTTCGGCTCGCTCTCCTTCAGCATCCGGTGGAACGAGCCGCTCTCGCCGGCCGCCTGCGACGTGGACCCGATGTCGGCGAACATGAGCGGGAACGGATCGACGTCGAGACCCAGCGCGTCCGCGATCGCGAGGCGCTCCTCGTCGAGGTCGGCCATCACGCTCGCCACGGCGGGCGTGCCGGCGTCGTAGTAGAACCGGAAGTCGCCGCCGGTGTGCTCGATCCAGGCCGCCGACAGGACGATCCCCGGCGGGTGGAGGACGGCGTTGACGTTGCTCAGGGCGGTGTGCAGGGGGCTCGACACCGGCGTGAGCGTCGGGTACAGCTCCCGGAACGGCTCGATCGCCTCCTCGCGGGCCGTCGGCGGGAGCGCGGCACACCGGACGTTGTCCACGAGCGCGGAGACGTGGACGTGGTCCTCGCTTTGCTTGCGGGCGATGTAGGTGAGCGTGTTCGTCTCCGCGATGGGGGGGATCGTCTCACAGCCGGTCGCACGGAGAGTGCGGCGAACCGCCAGGGCGCCGCCCGTGGCGCCGGGGTTGAGAACCAGTGGCCGTGATCCGTCGAGGTGATCGGCGAGCGCGTTCGCGACCCCCGAGAGGGCGAGCGCCGGCAGACAGACCATGAGGAGGTCCGCGCCCTCGAGCGCCCGGGAGAGGTCGGTCGTGA
The DNA here is from genome assembly GCA_964431395.1 of uncultured Halobacteriales archaeon. GTDB lineage: Archaea > Halobacteriota > Halobacteria > Halobacteriales > Hikarchaeaceae > CAYSJP01. The sequence continues at coordinate 1,207 of CAYSJP010000337.1, read as the reverse complement.
TGACCGGGACGTCCGCGGTTCCCTCGCCCAGCACGCCGCTGTGGCGGATGCCTCCCCGCTCTCCGATCGCCGCGATCGTGTCCTCCGAGCGGTTGTACAACTGCGGCCTGTGGCCCTCGGTCGCGAGGTGCGCGGCCGCGGCGAACCCCCCGTTTCCGGCGCCCAGGATTGCGATCGTCGTCATGCCGGCCTCAGGCGTCCGCGTCGATGCTGTATTTTTCCAGTTTCGCCTCGTCGACCTCGACGCCCAGGCCGGGACCCTCCGGCACGAGGACGGTGCCGTCCTCGTACTCGAAGGGCTCGGCCACGATGTCGTCCTCGTAGTAGACGCCCGCGGTCTCCCCGTCGTAGTCCTCGGCGGGGCGGTTGACGGGGGCGACGCTCGAGAGTTCCGCGATCGGCACCGCGGCGCCGAGATGCAGGTTCGCGGCGTTGCCGATCCCCATCTCGATGGAGCCGCCGATGTCACACCGCATGCCGACCGACTCCGCGACGACGCCGACCTGGTTCGCGCGGTACAGCCCGCCGGGCTTGGTCACGTACAGCGCGAACAGCTCGGCCGCGCGGTGTTCCCGGAGTTCGAGGATGTTCTGCCGGGTCCAGGCGCCCTCGTCGGCCATGATCGGCACGTCGACGTCGCGTGCGACCTGTGCCAGGTCCTCGACGTCGGCGACCGGCTGTTCCATGTAGGCGATGTCGTGGTCGTTCATCGCGCGGATCACCCGCGCCGCCTCGCTGGGCAGGTCGTAGCCCTCGTTGGCGTCGACGCGGATCGTCACGTCCGGGCCGACCGCCTCCCGCAGCCGCCGGACGAGGTCGACGTCCCGCTCGGGGTCGAGGCCGGCCTTCATCTTGATGGATTCGGCGCCCTCGGCGACGGCCTGCTCGGCCTCCGCGACGGCGTCGTCGGGGTCCATGATCCCGAGGCTGTGGGCGACGGTGAGGCCCTCGCGGTGCTTTCCCCCGAGAAGCTCGTAGACGGGGACCCCCAGGTGTTTGCCCGCCAGGTCGTGCAGGGCGATGTCGACGGCGGCCTTGGCGTAGGGGTGGCCCTTCACCGCCTCGTCCATCGCGGCGTGGATCGGACCGATCGACAGCGGCGACTCTCCCTCGACGAGGGGGAAGAGGTAGTCCTCGACGATGTGTCGGGCGGTCTTCGCGGTCTCGCCGTAGTACTCCATGTGGGGCCCGCCCCAGGTGGCGATGG
>CAYSJP010000336.1:0-2321 GCA_964431395.1 uncultured Halobacteriales archaeon | reverse complement strand
GGGCTACCAGAACCACGAGAACCGCGACATCCCGTGGACCGGGCCCGAAATCGAGGACGCGGTCGAGAACGTCGACGCCGAGCGCGTCGTCGTCGAGCCCGTGAGCTTCATGCACGAACAGTCCGAAACGCTGTCGGAACTCGACGTGGAACTGAACGAGGAGGCAAAGGAGGCCGGTCTCGAGTTCCACCGGGTGCCGATCCCCCACGACGACGAGCGCTTCCCCGACATGCTCGCCGACCTGACCGAGCCGTTCCTCACGGGCGTCGATCCGGGGTACTACAACCTCCAACCGTGTCTGTGCCGGGGCGAGCCGGGCGCGGTCTGCCTGAACGCGACCCGCAACCGCGAACTCGAGGGGGACATCGATCCCGCGTACCCCACCGAGACGCCGCCAGCCGAGTGACGCCGGACGGTTCGGTACCATGACCCGCGTCGGCATCGTCGGCGCCGGCATCACCGGCCTCGCGCTTTCCCACCACCTCGCGGAACGGGGCGTCGACTCGGTCGCCTTCGAGGCGACCGACCGTCCCGGCGGCGTGATCCGGACCGGCCACGTTGACGGCGCGGTGCTCGAGTGGGGCCCCCAGCGACTCCGCCTCACCGATCCGATCGCGGAACTCGTCGACGCCGCCGGGATCGACGAGGCGGTGATCCACGCCGACCCGGACCTTTCGACGTACGTGTACGCCGACGGACGCCTCGGGGAGGTCCCACTCTCGGTCGGGGCGTTCCTTCGCACCGACCTGTTCTCCCTCCGCGGGAAACTCCGGATTCTCGCGGAGCCCCTGACCCCGCCGGGGCGTCCCGAGGAGACCGCGGCCGGCCTCTTCACCAGGAAGTTCGGCCGCGAGGCCTACGAGAACGCCATCGGGCCCCTCTTCGGTGGGATCTACGCGTCCGATCCGGCGGCGATGCCCGCACGGCACGCCCTCGAGGGGGTGCTCCGACTCGAGTCCGCCTCCGGGAGTCTGCTCCGGGCAGCACTAAAGCGCGTGCGGGGCGACCGCGCGCCGGCGGCGTCCTTCGAGAAGGGACTGGAACAGCTCCCGGCGGCGCTGGCGGACCGCCACGAGAACCGGATCATCCTCGAGACGCCGGTCGAGTCGGTCGACCGGACCGGCGACGCTGACGACGACGGCGACGGCCGGTACCGTATCGAGACCGCCGACGGCGCCGAGCGCGTCGACCACGTGGTCCTCACGACGCCGGCCGACGTGACCGCCGAGGTGGTCGCCGGCATCGCGCCGGCCTCGGCCGACGCGCTCGCGACCCTCAACTACAATCCGCTGGCGATGGTGTACCTCCGGTCCGACGTCGACGCCCGTGGGCTGGGCTACCAGGTCCGCCGCGGCGAGGACCTCCACACCCTCGGCGTCACCTGGAACGCGAGCGCCTTCGACCGGGACGGCGTCCACACGGTGTTTCTGGGCGGGATGGACGAACCGGAACTCGTCGGGCGATCGGACGCGGAACTCGAGGATATCGCCCGCCGGGAGTTCGAGGCGGTGATGGACGCCGGCGCGGAACCCATCGCGGTCAACCGCTGGGAGCGAGGGTTCCCCGCCTACGATCACACCTGGGGCGCGCTCGATCGGGTCTCGCTTCCCGACCGTGTTCACCTCGCGACGAACTACACGGCGCGGGTGGGCGTCCCGAGTCGCGTCCGGGAGGCGAAAGGACTGGCCGAACGCCTCGCGAGCGAGTGACGTCTCGGCGCCGTCACCGCGAGATGTCCTGCCCCCCGCGCTCGATGACGGCCTCGACGTCTCCGGGATCCACGACCGCCACGTCGCCCGGAATCGTGCGCTTCAGCGCCGCCGTCGCGGCGCCGTACTCCAGGGCCTCCGGGATCGAGCCGTCGCCGAGATACTGCGCGAGAAAACCGCCGACGAACGCGTCGCCCGTGCCCACCCGGTCCACGGTCTCCGTCTCGTAGGCCGCCTGCTCGTGGACCGCGCCATCGCGGAGGGCGAGTGCGCCCTCCCCGCCCCGCGTGACGACGACCGTCTCGAAGCCGTACTTCGCTCCCAGATCCCGGGCCAGCCGTTCCCCGCCGGCCTCGCGACCCAGCACCTGCTCGGCGTCGTCCTCCGGGACGACGGCCACGTCCACGAGGGGAAACAGGTCGGTCAGCGTCCCTCTCGCCTCGGTCGGCGACCAGAGCTTCGAGCGGTAGTTGAGGTCGAAGCCGGTCGTCGTCCCCGCCTCGCGGGCGATCTCGAGCAGTTCCCGCGTCGTCGTCTCCAGCGTCTCCGAGAGCGCGGGCGTGATCCCCGTCGTGTAGAACATCCGGGCGTCCCGGAGGCGTTCGGTGGGCA
>CAYSJP010000335.1:0-2355 GCA_964431395.1 uncultured Halobacteriales archaeon | reverse complement strand
CGAGGCGCCGAACTACAGCCCCGACGGGAGTTGAGAACGCGCTTCCAGCGCTCGGGCCGGTCCCCTCCCGGCCGACTCGCAGGTGTGCGTCTCGGAGGCGGACATCGGCCGACCGCCGGGCGGATCGACGAAATGCGTCGTTGAGGGGGGATCGCATCGCCGCAGGCGGAGCGGACCGTTTAGTTCCCCCCGGGCGTAACCGGGTCCATGATCGACCTCGACGACGTGCTCGCGGCCGAGGAGCGGGTGCGCGAGATGGCGCGTCACACGCCCATGCAGTACTCCCACATGTTCTCGAAGATGACCGGCGCGGAGGTCCACCTCAAACTGGAGACGTTCCAGCGGACCGGCGCGTTCAAGATCCGCGGGGCGGCCAACCGCATCGGGACGCTCTCGGCCGCCCAGAAGGAGGCCGGCGTCGTGACCGCGAGCGCGGGCAACCACGCGCAGGGCGTCTCGCTGGCCGCCTCGCGGGCCGGCGTGGACGCGAAGATCGTCATGCCCGAGCACGCGCCGGTGTCGAAGGTGCAGGCCACCGAGTACTACGGCGGCGAGGCCGTCCTCGACGGCGCTGGGTACGACGAGGCCGAGGCTCGTGCCCGCGAGATCGAGCGAGCCGAGGGGCGCACCTACGTCCACGCCTTCGACGACCCCGAGGTGATGGCCGGCCAGGGGACTCTCGGCCTCGAGGTCGCGGCGGACCTGCCGGAGGTCGACACCGTGGTCGTGCCGATCGGCGGCGGCGGGCTGATCTCCGGCGTCGCGACCGCGATCGGGGGACGCACCGACGCACGCGTGATCGGCGTCCAGGCGGAGGGTGCTGCGAGCGCCGTCGAGTCACTGGAGAACGGCCAGCGCCGCGCCCTCGACGACGTGGAGACGATCGCCGACGGGATCGAAGTGAGCCAGGTCGGGGAGCGGCCCTTCGAGGTCATACAGGAGCGCGTCGAGGAGGTGGTGACCGTCTCGGATCCCGAGATCGCGGTCGCCCTGATGTACGCCCTGGAACGCGAGAAGGTGCTGCTCGAGGGCGCCGGCGCGGCCTCCCTGGCGGCAGTCCTCTCGGGGGCGTTCGAGTACGAGAAAGGCGAGACGATCGTTCCGCTGTTGTGTGGCGGCAACATCGACGTGAACACGCTCACCACGGTCCTGATTCGCGGGCTGGTCGAGACGGGGCGTTACCTGAAGATCCGGACGGTGCTGAAGGACCAGCCAGGAGCCCTCCTTCGACTGAGCGAGCTCCTCGCGGAGCACCGCGTCAACATATACGGCGTACGACACGATCGAACCTCCCGGGACATCGCGATGGACGACGCCGAGATCGAACTCGATCTTGAGACTCGCGGCGAGGAACACGTCGCCGAACTCCTCGACGCCCTGGAGGCGGAGGGCTACGAGGTCGAGGTGATGGTGTAGACGCCATCCATCGGCCCGGCGTAGATTTAAGTCGGCGGTGGCCGACCCGGGATGCATGAAGCAGATCATACGGACCCCGGACGCACCCGAGGCGGTCGGCGCCTACAGTCAGGGAGTGACCGACGGCAGCGTCGTCTTCACGGCGGGGCAGATTCCGCTGACGCCCGGTGGGGAGCACCTCTCGGAGGAGCCGATCGGGGTCCAGACCCGGCAGTGTCTCGAAAACGTCAAAGCGGTCCTCGAGGAGGAGGGGCTGACGATGCAGAGCGTGCTCAAGATCACCGTGTACCTCGACGACATTGACGATTTCGGGGCGATGAACGACGCGTACGCGGAGTATTTCCGGGACAATCCGCCGGCGCGGAGCGCGGTCGGCGTCGAGGCGCTCCCGAACGGCGCAGCGATCGAGGTCGAGGCCGTGGCGACGGCGACGTGATCACACCCGATCGCAACGACGTGCTGTGGGCCCTGATCGGGGGGCTCATCTTTCTCGTGCTCATCCAGGGGTACGAACTGGTGTTCGACGAGCGGATCGTGGTGGCAGTGAAACTCGGCATCGCACTCGGGGTGGGGGTCGCCAGTTCGCTCTTGACGCGGGGGCTGTCGCGCCTGCTGGCAGCCCGGAACGGAAGCGCTTAATTGTCCAAACGGGGTAGAGACGGGTGAGCCAGGATGGCCGAATCTGGTAAGGCGCACGCCTGGAAAGCGTGTTCCCGTTAGGGATTCTGGGTTCAAATCCCAGTCCTGGCGCGTTCTACTGCGAGCAACCCGGCGAGCGCCGCGTAGCGTGCGCTCGCCTCCCGCGAGCAGATGTCTCGACTCACTGGATTTGAATCAGGGAGCGGGAGGTGAGCGAGCGTCAGCGAGCGAACGGGAGCGACCGTGGTTCAAATCCCAGTCCTGGCGCGTTCTACTGCGAGCAACCCGGCGAGCGCTGAA
>CAYSJP010000334.1:0-2361 GCA_964431395.1 uncultured Halobacteriales archaeon | reverse complement strand
CGGGCGAGAGGCGAACGTGCTGACGTTCAGTTAGTAGGCACAACAGACCGGGACGAGTAGTTGTAGTACTCGTCGCGATGGGACATCCGGTTGGCCAGCGTAGGACGCCGGAGAGTTTACGCGCTTCGATACTGATGGCGTCGTCCCCTGCCGGTCCGGTCCGTCACCCTCTTATCGCGGAGCCCCAACGTGGGGACGGCAAGGCGATGCAAACGACAACGCGGCCCGGACGGGTCGTCGACTGGCGATGACTGCCGCGACGCCGGCGGTGTCGCTCCTGGCCGGGGGAATCCTGTGTGAGGGGCTCCTCCTGGGGGGCCTGGGGATCCACGTGCACCGACGCCGGTCAACGCCGGGAAGCACCTGGTTCGCGCGTCTCCTCGGGGTGCTGGGGGGCGGAACGCTGGCCGCCGTCGCCGTCGGGTTCGCGGCCGGTTTCGACGGGATCGGCTGGCTGGGGGTCCTGTACGCCGTGGTGTTGCTCACGCCGGTCCCCTGGATCGGGTTCGTGGCGGAGTTCACCGGGCGCGGCGGACTGCTCGGCTCCCGGCGGCTCGCAGTGCTCTCGGTGCCGCTGCTCGCCGGGGTGCTCGTCACCTTTGCCCCCACGTTCATCGACATCGCCGGCCCGGTGTTCCTGGTCGGCACCCTCAGCGTGTTCTTCTATGGGGTGATGCTCGTGTTCGTCGGCGCCGCGTTGCTCATCCGGACGACGTACCTGTACGCGCACCTGTCCGTCGCCCAGGGGATCGCGCCGTCGGTCGCACTCGTGGAGCCGTGGTTCTTTCTGACCGTCCTGTTTCAGTCGATCGGCCTGTCGACCGGACTCGCGGTGGGGATCGCGGCCGCCGGGATGGGCCTCACGGCCGGACTGCTCGCCGCGAGCGTCCTGTGGCTGGGGCTGCTGGAGACCGCCGCGGCAGCCGGCAACGTCGGGACGGAGGCGGTCGTCCAGGAGATCGACGAGGTCGTCGTCGTGGTGGACGACGAACACAAGGTGGTCACGCTGAACGACGCCGCGCGGGAGACGCTCGGCCTCGCGGGATCGGAGGGCCTCGGGTCGGATCTGGATGCGGTGGTCGGTCTCGGCATCGAGACGCTCGCGGCCGACCGGACGGTCGATCTGTTCACGGCGTCGGGCTACCGGACGTTCAGGGCCGGCACGTCCCGCCTGCTGGATCAGCACGGCGAGGAGTTCGGCGCGGTGATCACGCTGGCGGACGTCACCGGGCGGGAGATCCGCCAGGAGCAGTTGCGGGTACTCAACCGGGTGTTGCGGCACAACCTCCGCAACGAGATGGACGTCGTCGAGGCGCTGGCGGGTGCCATCGAGTCCCAGCCGGAAATCGAGCGGCGGATCGCGCGAACGGCGGACGACCTCCTCGAAACCAGCGAACGGGCACGGGAGGTCGAGGAGGTGATCGGGACGGGGGCTGTCTCCCGGTCGACCGTTCGCGTCGGCGATCTGACCGCGTCGGTCGTCGCCGACGTGCGCGGGCGGTATCCGGCGGTGACGGTCGAGGAGACCGTCCCGGCGGGCCGGACCGTCCACACCGATCGCACGATCCTCAGGTACGTTCTGTCGAACCTGGTGGAGAACGCGGCCGAACACAACGACGCCGACGATCCCCACGTCTCGGTCACGGTGACCGGGGACCGGCGCGACGGAGCCGAGATGGTGGAGATCGCCGTCGCCGACAACGGACCCGGCATCTCCGAGCACGAGCGGGAAGCGATCGAGACGGGCGAGGAGACGGAACTCAGACACGGGAGCGGCCTGGGCCTGTGGGCCGCGAAGTGGGGGGCCCGAATCCTCGGAGGGTCACTCCGGTTCGACTCCAACGACCCTCGCGGGACCGTCGTCTCCGTCACGTTGCCCGTGAACTCCAGCGACGGGGCGGCCGACGAGGGCGATCCCGGGGAGTGACCCCGGGTAGGCGGGGCAGGCCCGGGGAGTGACCTCCGTGTAACAGAGGCGGCCCCGGGGAGCGCAGGTTCGACAACGGTTTTCGCCCGGGCGCCGAAACCGGCGCATGCGCGCAGCCATCTATCGCGGTCCGGGCGAGATCACCGTCGAGGAGGTTCCGAAACCCGAGATCGAGTCGCCGACCGACGCCGTCGTCCGCGTCACCCACACCGCCGTCTGCGGGTCGGACCTGTGGTTCTACCGCGGCGAGAGCGACCGCGAGGTCGGCTCCCCGGTGGGCCACGAACCCATGGGGATCGTCGAGAACGTCGGGAGCGACGTCCGGTCGGTCGAACCCGGCGACCGCGTGTTCGCGCCCTTCGTCATCAGCTGCGGGCGGTGTGAGTTCTGCCGGAGGGGCCTGCACACCTCCTGTGTGAACGGCGACTCCTGGG
>CAYSJP010000333.1:0-2390 GCA_964431395.1 uncultured Halobacteriales archaeon | reverse complement strand
CTCGTGATCTTTCTCGTTCCGTTCTCCGTCGTTTCGACGACGACGTCAAAGATCTGCGTGAACGTCGCGATGGTCTGATCGTCGTGGGCGTCGGAGTTCATGTGGACGTGTGCGACGGCTCCGGCCTGTTTGAAGTGGTCGGTGAGGACCTGCATGAACTGGAACGCCTGGTTCGTACCGGTGTACTGGAGTAGTGCCGAGAGCGATTGAAAACACACGACGATGTCCGTGTATTCGGACCGCAACTCATCGAGTGCCTCGGTGATCCGGACGCCGAACCGGGTCAGATTCCCGGGGTTCCGGACGACCCGGACGTCAGTCGAATCGCTGGTGGCGGCGGACCCGTCGGTCTCGCCGGTGTGGACGACGCTGATCCGGACGGGGCGTTCGCCGACGTGCTTCTCCCAGAACCGGATCCTGTCGGTCGGGGTGTCAGTCAGCGTCACGAACAGGACCGCCGTGTCGTTGGAGTCGCCCCGATCGAGAAGATCCCCACACAGCGTGTGCTCGTTCTCTCCGGTCATCGAGGAGAGGAGAAACACGGTGTCGCCTGGATCGATGTCGTCCACGGTCATGGGTTACCGCCGTTTCCGGATTGAAGGAGTTCAATCGGGATCTAGTCTAGTAATGTGTGCGGCCGTACAATAACCTGTTGGGTACCACCTCATACCAGGTCACGGAGTGGAACAGTCGACCCCGTGTTCGGGCTGACCCCCGTGTCCGGGCTGACTGTTCTCACCGCGTCCCGGCCATCGCCGCCTCCGCCCACGGTCATCACGTCCGCGGACGGAGCCAGCCGACGCCGGCGTTCCGCTCGACACCCGTCACTCAAACGAGTCCACGCCGAACCCCTCTCCGGGGCCGCCCTGCATCATCGAGAAGCCGGCCGCGTTGTCGTGGATGGAGATGCCGCCTTCCCCGATGTCCATCGGGAAGATATCGGTCGTGACGTCCGTCGCGCGCATCTTCGCAACCCAGACGTACCGGTTCACTCCTTTTTTCGTCGGCGTCTGGATCATGTAGATGTTCCCGTCGGTGAGGTAGTTCTCCAGACCGATGTCGGTATCGGGAAACAGCGCACCCTGCTCGTTGATCAGCATCGACGTGACGCCGAAGTCCTTGAGAATGTCGGTGAACTGCAGCAGGTAGCGGCGCTTCTTGTCCTCCGAGTCGAAGAACGTCTCGAACATGCTGAGCGAGTCCATGACCAGCCGGTCGTATTCGCCCTGCTTCAGCGTTTCCGCGAGCCGATCCAGGGTATCGGTGAAGTCCGTGTCGCGCAACAGGAGCTGTTTGTCGAAGATCATGATCCGGCCGTCCTCGACGTACTCCTCCCACCTTTCGAGTCCGACCGACTCGGCGGTGATCCCGAGAGCGCGTTCGTCCTCCTCGAAGGAGAGGTAAACCCCGTTCTCGTCGAACTCGCGGACGCCGTTGTACAGGAACTGCATCCCGAGAATGCTCTTTCCGGTTCCCGGGTTCCCGCTCACCAGCACGGCAGCGTTTTTTACGAATCCGCCGTCAAGTATCTCGTCAAGACCGTCCACGCCGGTGCGTAGCTGATCGACCATGGGTCACATACTTTTTGAGGGGTATTAATACCTGGATTCGCGAACGGGATCGGAGCAGCTGTGTGAGGTACCGAGGCCAGGTCACTGCGGCGGGAACTGGACCGTCTCCTCGCACGCGGCGTCGACCAGCTCGGCGATGGTGTCGTTCCCGCCGAGCCCGTGGGCTCGAACGAGGTCGATCAGGGCGTCCGCAGGGTACTCGATTGGAATGTCCGACTCGGCCAGGAGGAGCCCGATCGCCTCCTCGGCCGGCGTCTCGTCGTCGAGGTGTTCGGCGTACCACAGAAGCAGGGCGTCGAACACGGTTATGATGTCGTTCGCCTGCAGGTGCTGTTGGACGACATCGTCGCCGAACTGTGCGGTGACGTCGAACCCGTAGGCGCCCTTCGAATCGATCATGCGCTCGGTCAGACAGGCGCGCGCGTGGTGGACGTCGACGGAATCACCTTTGAACCCGCCGGTCCGGCCGCGCGCCCCCCGAGCGTCGCCGGATCCCTCCGAGCTGCTTTCCTCCGAGTCGCTTTCCTCCCCGCGTTTGGAGCCACGGTCGGGCTCGACAGCGGGGGGACTCGGGTCGTCGCTGCCGGCGAGTCGATCGTCATTGTCGGCGATCGGATCGCCGGGGGAAACCACGTACCGGTTGTCCCCGAGAGCCCGGACGTGGTCGTCGTCCTCGATGTCGAGTTCCTCCGGATCGACGACTGATCCGTCGTCGGACCGGGCGGGATCGTCGGAGTTGTCCCCCATCGGTCGTACTAACGGCTGTCGGCGTGTTAAGTTCGACGGAAAAAGGAGATCGAAAGCGAAGCTCGGTTACAG
>CAYSJP010000332.1:0-2423 GCA_964431395.1 uncultured Halobacteriales archaeon | reverse complement strand
TGTCACCGAGTGACTGGCTGATCTCGTCGTTGAGGATCCCGAACCCGAAGATCGCATACTCCGAGTCCCTGTCTCCGGCCATCTCCCGGATCTCGAGCTGTGCCGTGGTGAGCGCCTCCGGGAACTGGTTGGGATCCTGGACCTCGGTGTCGATCTCCTGGGTGATGACCGTGAGGTGTGACTCGGCGGTCGTCGAGCCCCGGTCGTAGGAGGCCGGCATCAGGCCAAGCGCCTGCGAGTTACCGCCCTCCCCGAGCACGTCCACGATTATTCCGTCCAGTTCCTCCTCGGTGATGTTCCCGATCGCCCACCGCTGTTGCTGGACCGTCGGTCCCGTTTCGGAGGCGGGCGGGCCTCCCGGGGGCTCGCCGCGCTCCGCGAGAAGACCGTACGCCTGCCTGCCGATGAAGTTCGGAACCCCGAAAACCGCGTTCTCCTCGGTCAGTGTGCTCGCGATCGTCTCGGTGTCGCGGATCGCCTCCTGGAACTCGAGTGACTCGATCAGCGCCCGCTTCGTGAGAACGTCGTCACCCCGCTGTATCAACTGGACCGTCGCCGTCTCGGACTCGTTTTCCTCCTCGCCCGTTTGGACGGTAAAGTTCTCGTCGATGTACGCCCGAGCGTCCGCCGCGGGCGATTCGGTCTCGAACTGACCGGTGTCGGACTCCTGCTCGATCTGTGCGGCCCCGACGCCGATGGCGGCCGTCAACAACAGGACGATGACGATGATCGTCTTCGTGTAGGTCGTGACCGTGCCCGCGACTCGATCCGTTAGCTCACTCATCCAAGCAGCCTCGACGTGCCGTTCGAACCGGTCTGATACCGCTCTCCAGTCGGTTCCACTCGCCAGTACTCATCACGAATTTCTCGGTGTGCGACGCGTATCAACCCTTCCGTTCGATGGCATGGGACAGTGGCTGTTAGCCCCGCCTCGTTGCCACCGCCGGCCGGCAAACGGACGCTGTCATCCTCCCCCGGTCCCGTTGCTGGTTCTTCGAACACCCACAGGGTTTTGTTGCTGTCTTCCCGTGTTCTCCTGTGCACCGCCGCGCGTTCGTCGCCGCAGGCGTGGCGACGCTTCTCGGGGGTCGGCATGCCCTCTCACACACCGCCGACGGCGCGAGCGACCGGTCAGACGCGGACGCGTACGCCCCGCTCGGCGGGGTCACGGTCGACGGCACCAAGGAGGCGGTCGTGTCCTCGGACGGGACGACCGCCTACCTCGCCGTCACCGACGGGTTCGCGGTCGTCGACCTGAGCGACCCCGCCGACCCCGCAGTGATCCACGAGCAGCGGGACCTCCTGGCGGAACGCGTGGACGGCCCCCTGCGGCGCGTCTGGGACGTCGCGCTCGCGGACGACGACCTCGTCGTCGCTTCCCAGGACGGCGAGGGCGGCGACCTGTACGCCTTCGTCGTCTACGACGTGAGCGACCCCGCGAACCCGGAGCGACGTCTCACGAGGGACGTCGAGGGGCCGATCCACAACTGCGACCTGGCGGACGGGCACGTGTACGTCACCGAACTCCACGACGGCCACCACTCCGAGACGGGGACGGCCCCCAGCCTGGCCGTCGGGATCTACGACGTCCGGAGCGATGGGGGACCGAAAGTCGCCGAGTGGTCGCCGGTCGAGGAGAACCCGGCGTGGGCGGACGTCCCCGCGAGAAACCGCCTCGTCCACGACGTGTCGGTCGTCTCCGGGCGGGCGTACCTCGCCTACTGGGACGCCGGCGCGTTCCTCCTCGACGTGAGCGACCCGGCGCAACCGGCCTTTCTCTCCCGCGTCGGCGAGTTCACCGCGGGGGAACTCGCCGCCATGTCGGAGTCCGAACTGGCCGCGGAGGCGGTCGAGGGCCCCGCGGGAAACGCCCACTACGTCACCGGCTCCGCGGACGGCTCCGTCTTCGCCGTCGGGAAGGAGGCCTGGGACGACCCCGACACCGAGGGCGGCGCCCCGGGCGGGATCGATATCTACGACGCGTCGGACCCGACCGACCCACAAAAGCGGGCCACGATCGGCCCAGACCGCGCCCCGGACGAGACGCTCGACGGCGTCCTGACCACCGCCCACAACTTCGAGATCCGCGGGGGCCGGCTGTACAGCTCCTGGTACCGCGCGGGGGTGAAGATCCACGACATCTCCGACCCGGGCTCGCCGGAGCTCCTGGCCCGGTGGCTCCGCCCCCGCGAGGCGAGTTTCTGGACCGCGCAGGTCGGCATCCCGGGGGAGTTCTTCGTCGCCTCGAGTTCATCGGGCGCGAGCGGCGGCCTCCCAGCGAGCCGGGAAGCGCTGCTGACGTTCCCGGACCGTGCCGGCGAGCAGACCGACCGGCCCTCCCTCTCCGGCGTCTCGCCGACCGCCACGCCCACAGAAGTGGCTCCGGCCACGGAATCGCCTCCGGCCACGGAATCGCCTCCGGC
>CAYSJP010000331.1:0-2457 GCA_964431395.1 uncultured Halobacteriales archaeon | reverse complement strand
TCGACGTCGCCGAGCGGGAGCTCTCCGTGGATCTGAGCGAGGCGGAGATCCAGGCCCGCCTCGACGAGCGCGAGGCGTCCGAGCGCTCCTACCGGGGCGGCGTCCTCGCGAAGTACCAGCGCGACTTCGGCTCCGCCGCCAACGGCGCGGTGACGAACCCCAAAGCACAGTGGGAGTGACTCCGGGGCCGGCGACGCGACCGCCCGCATCGGGGCAGGAGCACCCGACCGATCTGACCCGAACCACGGACTGCCCGACCCCTCCGACGCGAAACCGAAACTACACCACTTCGCCGACCAGCCGCGCTTCCGCCTTCCGCAGGTGGTTCGACGCCGTGCTCTCCGCACAGCCGAGCCGGTCGGCAACGTCCGCTACCGAGCCAGTGCGGGGGACATCGTAGTATCCGACCTCCGAGGCGGCGGCGATCGCCTCGCGCTGCCTGTCCGTAAGCGACGGGTCGACCTGACTCCGGGGGGCGTCGAACTCCCCGATGGCACGGACGGTCACCGACGTCTCCCCGGGCAGATCGTCGAGTACCGACTCCAGGTCGTCCGGACGCCCGACGACGCGCAAGCGCGTCGTTCCCGTCCCCTCGAACGTGACCGGGGGAACCACGAGGAGGCGCTTCGCGAGGATCGCCTCCCGGAAGTGCCGGTCCTCCTCGCGGGTCCGGTGTTCGACGTAGGCGAAGAATCGGTCGTCTTCGATCCGCGTCACGTCGAACGCCTCGACGAACCGGGCGTCCGCCAGCGCGTCCCGGTAGGGGTCGGTCGGTCCGCTCACCCGAAAGAACAGAACGTCGAGGCCGGCGACCGGCGTGTTCCACGCGAGCAGCGCGGCGCGCTCGTACGCCGCCCGGTCCGCGACGAACGTATGCATCGGATTCCGGCGCTCCGGCGGTTCGCGCAACGTCAGCGAGAGGTACTTCACGCTGTCCCCGGCTTCACCCGCGTCGGTGATAAATGGGCTAGTGGATCCGTGCGAAGGTGCTTCCCTCCGGCGACCGATTAGGGGATCGATGAGCCTCGAGACACCGGCTCACGAGCGGTCACCGCGGGAGGAAAGCGAGATCGAAGCGCTCCTGGAGCCGTACGCTATCGGCCGCGAGGAACACCTGAACGCCGAGGGGTTCGTGATCGGTCCCGATCAGGTCCAGGACGTCCTCTCGACCCTGCGACGGGAGGCCGGCTTCGACCACCTCTCCTCGGTGACGGCCCAGGAGTACGAGGACCGCTACGAGTCGATCTACCACCTCAAGAAGTACGCCGACCCGACCCAGGAGCTGTCCGTGGTCGTGCCCTCGCCGAAGGCCGATCCACGGTCGGAGAGCGCGGAGCCGGTGTTCCGCACTGCAGACTGGCACGAGCGGGAAGCCTACGATCTGGTGGGCATCGAGTACGACGGCCACCCCGACCTCCGGCGCATCCTCCTGCCCGAAACCTGGCAGGGCCACCCGCTCTCGATGGACTACGACCAGGACCGCCCGCAGGTCGTCCCGCTCCGGGAACACGCCAACCCGCTCCACGAGGACCACCGCGGCGAAGGCGCGGCGAAGCGGGGCGACGATAGTGGCGACACGATGTTCGTCAACGTCGGTCCACACCACCCCTCCACCCACGGGGTCCTCCACCTCGAGGTCGTGCTGGACGGCGAGCAGGTCGCGGACGTCGAGCCGGACATCGGCTACATCCACCGGTGTGAGGAACAGATGGCCCAGTCGGGCACCTACCGCCACCAGATCATGCCCTACCCGGACCGCTGGGACTGGGGCGGGGCCGGCCTGCTCAACGAGTGGGCCTACGCCCGGGCCGCCGAGGACCTCGCGGAGGTCGAGGTGCCCGACTACGCCCAGGTCATCCGCACGATGGGCGCCGAACTGAGCCGGATCCTCTCGCACCTGCTCGCGGTCGGCACCTACGCGCTCGACGTCAGCGGCGAGTTCAACGCCACCTTCATGTACGCACTGACCGACCGGGAGAAGGTCCAGGACGTTCTCGAGGACCTCACCGGCCAGCGGCTGATGTTCAACTACCTCCGCCTCGGGGGCGTCGCGTGGGACATCCCGGACCCGCGCGGGGAGTTTCTCGCGAAGGTGCGGGACCTCACCGACTGGCTGCCCCGCCGCCTCGAGGAGTACCACGACCTCCTGACCACCAACGAGGTGATCCAGCTCCGGACGATAGACACCGGGGTTCTCGAGCCCGAGGTCGCGAAGTCCTACGGCTGTACCGGTCCGGTCGCGCGGGCGTCGGGACTCGACTACGACCTGCGCCGCGACGACCCCTACGGCTACTATCCGGAAATCGACTGGGACGTCGTCACCCGCGAGAACGGGGACAACTACGACCGGCTGCTCGTCCGGCTGGGCGAGGTCGGGCAGTCCGCGCGGATCATCGAGCAGTGTGCGAACCTGCTGGAGGACTGGCCCGACGGGGAGCGGACGGTTCAGGCGAACGT
>CAYSJP010000330.1:0-2465 GCA_964431395.1 uncultured Halobacteriales archaeon | reverse complement strand
CGGCCCGGACCGAGTGGTCACTCCCGTCCGTCGGTACGAGGATGGCGTCGTACATACGCGGGGGTTCGGCACGCACCCACATAAGAACCCGCTGGGGTCCCCACAGTCCGGGAACGTCCCGACACGGACCGGGCAGCCGCGCCAGGTAGTCACGGGCGGCACACCGGACGCTCGTGTGTGGCGCGCCGAGGACACGGCCCCGAGTCCGGTCTCGGACCGCCTACTCCGCCGCCGTGAGCCGCTCCCGGTCGACCGTCAGCCGCAGGTCGGCGGCCCACACACCGTCCGGGGACACGAGGAGGGGGTTGACGTCGAGTTCGCCGATCGCCGGAAAGTCGGTGACCAGCTGGGAGATGCGCTGGATCGTCTCCACGACGCTCTCGACGTCCGCCGGCGTCCGCCCCCGGGCACCCCGGAGCATCGGCGCCGCCCGGATCTCCGCCGTCATCTCGTGGGCCTCCCGTTCGCCCACCGGCGCGACGCGAAACGACGTGTCCTCGAAGACGCCCACGAAGATCCCGCCCAGCCCGAACATCAGGAGATGGCCGAACTGGGGATCGCGGGTCACGCCGACGATCGTCTCCGTCACCTCCTCCGGGTCGACGACCTCCTCCACTCGCACGCCGAGCACGGTCGCGTCCGGGTCGTGCTCCCTCGCCCGCTCGACGATACTCCGGTAGGTGGCGCGGACGTCACCGACCGGGACGCCCACCTCGACGCCGCCGATGTCGGACTTGTGGAGCAGGTCCGGGCTGACGATCTTCATGACGACCGGCCCGCCGAGTTCCCGCGCGAGCGCATCGGCCTCGGACGCGCTCTCGACGATGTCGCCCGACGGCGTCGGTATCCCGTAGGCGTCGAGCAGCTCCATCGCCTCGACGCTCAGGCGATCGGTCCCGCGGTCGACCGACCGCGACAGCACCTCCCGGGCCCGCTCGCGGTCGACGTCGAACGTCCCGGGGGTGTCCCGCTCGCGGTCCCGGACGTCCCCGTAGTCGGCGAGCGCCTCGAGGCCGGCGACCGCCCGCGCGGGGTCGAAGTAGTTCGGTACGCCGCGTGCCTCCAGGACGTCGGCGCCGCGGTCGGCGTCCTCTCCGCCCATCAGGCAGGCGACCACGGGTTTTCCGTGTCGCTCCTGTAGCTCGACGACGACGTCCGCCAGCTCCTCGAACGCAAACAGCGCCGTGGGCACGGCGATGACGACGACGCCGCCGACGTCGTCGGAGCCCAGGAGGACGTCGAGGCTCCGGCGATACCGCTCCAGTTCCGCGTCGCCGAGGACGTCGAGCGGGTCGCCCACCGCGGCCTCCTCCGGGAGTATCCCCCCGAGTTCGGCACGCACGTCCTCCCCGAACGAGGCGAGGCGTAGCCGCGAATCGTCGATCGCGTCGGCCGCGAGAACGCCCGGCCCGCCGCCGTTGGTGACGACAGCGACGTCGTCCCGATCGGGAAGGGGTTGCCCGCCGAGCACGCGCGCGGCGTCGAAGGTGTTCTGGAGGCTCCCGGCGCGGAGCACCCCCGCCTGGTGGAATCCGGCGCTGTAGGCCTCGTCACTGCCGGCGATCGATCCGGTGTGGGACGCCGCCGCCTCGATCCCGGCCGCCGTCCGACCCGATTTGAGGGCCACGATGGGGGTGTCGGCGGTCACCTCGCGGGCGGTCTCGATGAACTCCCGGCCGTCGTCGATGTCTTCGAGATACGTGAGGATCACGTCGGTGTCCGGGTCGGATCCGAACTCGGCGGCGAAGTCGACCTCGTCGAGGACGGCCTCGTTGCCCAGCGAGACGACGTGCCTGAACCCGATTCCGTGCTGGGCCGCCCAGCCGAGCACCGAGGAGATGACGGCCCCCGACTGGCTCATCAGCGAGAGGGATCCCTCGATCGGACGCGCCTCCAGGAACGTCGCGTTCAGTCCGGTCCGCGTGTTGATGATGCCGACGCAGTTGGGCCCGACGAGGTTCAGGTCGTACTCCTCGGCGACGGCCCGGAGTTCTGCCTCCCGGCGCTCGCCCTCCGCGCCGCGCTCGCTGAACCCGGCCGTGATGACGACGACGTTCCCGACCCCCGCCTCCCCCGCCTGACTGACGGCGTCGACCGCCACCCCGGCCGGCACGACGATCACGGCCAGGTCGATCGACTCCGGGTCCGGGGCCCGGCCGATCTCCGGGTAGCACGCAAGACCCACGACCGTCTCGCGGTTCGGGTTGATCGGAACCACGTCGCCCTCGAAGTCGGCGAGGTTGGCCATCAGCGCCCGGCCGACCGATCCCTCGCGCTCGGTCGCCCCGACGACCGCGATCCGCCGTGCATCGAACAGCGCGGTGAGCCCGGTCACGGTACGGATCGGGAATCCGACGTTGATAGGTCTACTGGATCGATCCCGCTTGCGGGCGGAAACACCGGAGAATCTCCCGGATCGCGGTTACACGTACCCGAGTGCGTCCTCGATGCGCCCGAGTTCGGGG
>CAYSJP010000329.1:0-2493 GCA_964431395.1 uncultured Halobacteriales archaeon | reverse complement strand
AGCACGAGCGCCGCCTCGACGCGGAGTCCGGAGACGACGACGAACAGGGCGACGAAGGCGATGGCGACGGGTTCGAGCAACCGGTCGAGGAGTGGTTCGACGGCCTCGCGGAGATCGAGCGGAGCGCGTTAGAACGCCGCCCCGAGACGGAGTACGACGCGATCGTCCTGGCGGCGGCGGGGCTCGACCGCGCCGGTCTGCGGAGGCACGTCGGGACCCGCGACCTCCCGCGGTCGGAGTTCGTCCCCGCGCCCGGCCAGGGTGCGATCGCGGTGACCGCGCTGGAGGGAACGGAGGGGAGCGAGGTGATCAACGACGGGGTCGACCACCCCCGGACCCGCGTCGAGACGACGGCGGAACGCGTCGTCCTGTCGGAACTCGGCGGGGGATGTGTGGCGCCGATCGGCGTCCACGCCGTCGTCCGGGGGGAGTACGTCCACGTCGAGGCCGCGGTGTTCGGGAGCGAGGGCGAGCGGGAGGTGTCGGCGACCCGGGACCTGCCCGTGGAGGAGTACGTCGCGGCCGCCCGGCAGTTCGCGGACGGTCTCGGGGAACGCGGCGCGGCCGACCTGATCGAGGAGGCCCGGGCCGACACCGGCGAGCGGGAGGCCAAACGCGAATGAGCCCGCGCGTGGCGGTGTTCCGACCCGACGACGAGCGCATGGTCGAGGCGACGGAGACCCTCGACGCGCTGGGGGCCGATCCGGTCCCGGATCCGATGCTGGAGGTCGAGAGGACGGGCGCAGTGCCCCGGACCGACGCGGCGTTCGTGGTCTTCACGAGCGCGACCGGTGCCGACTGCATACCCGACGACTGGTCGGCGAAGGGGGCGACCGTGTGCGCGATCGGCCCCGCGACGGCCGGAGCGCTCCGTGACGCCGGCGTCGGGGTCGACCTGGTTCCGGAGACGTACTCCTCGAGGGGCCTGATCGACGCCCTCGCCGGCGACGTCGGGGGCGATCGCGTCGAGATCGCGCGGAGCGACCACGGCAGCGACGTCCTCCGGGACGGCCTCGACGACGCGGGGTCGTACCACCACGAGACCGTCCTGTACCGCCTGGTCCGCCCCGACGGAGCGGGCGATTCGGCCGAACTCGCCGCCGACGGCGACCTCGACGCGGCCGTGTTCACCTCCACCCTCACCGTCGAGCACTTTCTCGCGGCCGCCGCCGACCGCGGGGTGCGGGGGGCGGCGATCACGGGCCTGAACCGGGCGGTCGTCGGCACGATCGGTGAGCCGACGCGCGAGGCGGCGACGTCCGCGGGCATCGAAGTGGCGGTCGTGCCCGCGGAGGCGACCTTCGAGGCGCTCGCCAGGGAGACGGTGGCAGCGCTGTGAACCCGCCCAGCAGGGAGACGGGGGCGGTGCCGTGACCTCGCTCGCGATCACGCCGATCGCAGGATCGGCCTCACGCTCGCCGCGACGTCCTCGAAGCGATCCCGGAACATCGTGTCGGTCGTGACGAACAACCCGTGCTCGTCCGCGATGATCCGGAGCAGGTACCCATCCTCGAACACCCGGATCGTGAAGAGGTAGTCCCCGAGTTCCGTCCCCCGGTAATCAGTCCGCGAGTGGAACCCCCGGCGTTCGACCTCGGCGAACCCGACCAGGTCGGCCGTCCGTTCCAGATCGCTCCGGAGGTACAACTGCTCGACGGAGTCCTCGGTGAAGTGCGTCACGCTCCGTAGTTCGTCGCCGATCGCCGTCCGGCACGCACTCACGATCCGGTCTTCCGTCTCGTCGGTGACCATGTGTGCTGGTATCAGTACACACGAGCATATAAACCCTCCTTTACCGGTGCGTTCGTCGGTTTCGAAGCCGAACGTCCCGGCCGAACTCCAAAGCCGAAGGTTGATGCGGGGGCGCGGCCGAAAACGGGTATGAGTCTCGAAGATCTGAACGGCGACATCGAGGCGGCGTACGCGGACCTCGACGACGAGTTGACCGTCGAGATCGGCCGCGAGGCGAAACACGAACTCGCGATGCTGATCGCGGCGCTGGACGACGACGCAGGGGACTTAGTCGAGCGGGCGATCCACCTCCTCTTCCGGACGAGCATCGACACGGCGAAACTCGACTTCCACCTCCGCGGGGAGTACGACACCACCTACGACGAGTATTTATCGGGTATGAGCTACGAGAAAATGACCGGCGGCGAGGCCTTCTCCGCGCCGGACGACGACCGGCGCTACCAGTTCTGAGGACGGTGGGCAATCGCCGGGCGACGACCGATCGTAGGGATCGGGTAGATTCAAGTGCGACAGGCTCCCCATGTTCGATAGTGCGCATCGAGAACAGCTTCATCCCGGTCAAGGGGGTCGGCGAGACGACCGAGCGCCGGCTCTGGGAGCAGGGGATCACCCGGTGGGACGACTTCGAGCGCGACGCCGTCGGCGACACGACCGCCGAGCGCATCGCCCGGTTCATCGACGTAGCCCGCGACCACCTCGACCGGGGTGACCCGCGCTTCTTCCGCGACGCGTTCCCCTCGG
>CAYSJP010000328.1:0-2519 GCA_964431395.1 uncultured Halobacteriales archaeon | reverse complement strand
GACCGCCACCGGAGGCTGGTCGATCGCTACAGATTGGCCACGACGAGCGCACCCTGGGCGATCAGCAGGACTGTGAGCGTCCCAACGATGGAGAGGGCGTAGTACGGCCGGACGAGAGCGAACGTCTCGTCGTGACGGAGCAGCGAATCGAGGGCGTAGGCGCCCAGTGCCACGCCGGCGACGAGCACCGGGAAGACCGCGAGGACGAGCGCCGCCGGGGCGAACTCGGGGCCGTAATGCGGTCCGGCCCCGAGCGTCCAGTGGATCCGCATCCGGCCGGAAACCGCGCCGTAGGCGAGGATGCTGCCGGCCGCGCTCACCAGGGTGGACACGAGACTGCCGAGGACGAGGAGGCGGCCGCCGCCCCCCGTCCCGGGCATGAATCGGTCGACGATCGATGCGAGCCGCGATTCGCGGATGGACGCTTGGGGTGCCATCGTTACACGTCGGCCTTCGGGAGGGATGGAAAAAGAGGTGCCAGCACGACTTCAGAGCCTGAAGTCGCCGGTACCCCTTTAGCAGCCTCCGCCGAAAAACCGTTCATGAGTGAGGCGGACCCGGACGTCGAGACCGTCGCGGGCCTCCTCGAGGACCGGACGGTCCGGGCGATCCTCACCCAGACGAGCCAGGAACCCATGTCAGCGAACACCCTGAAAGAGCGCTGTGAGGCGTCGGGACCGACGATCTACCGCCGCCTCGAACGCCTACGGGAGGCCGACTTCGTCGTCGAACGGACCCGCCCGGATCCGGAGGGCGGCCACCACCACCAGGTGTACGAGCCGAACCTCGACCGCGTCACGATCACCCTCGAAGAGGGGTCGCTGTCGGTGCGAATCAAGCGAGAGGAGCGAATGGTGGACCGCTTCACCCGCCTCGTGGAGGAGATGTGATCATGATCGACGGAGCTCCCGGCATCATCGTCGGCGTCGTTCTGCAAGCCGGTGGAGGGCCCTCGGGAACCGTGCGGGCCGGACTGCTGGTCTACGAACTGCTCGGGGCGGCGCTCGGCGTGTTCATCGCCTACCTGGCGTACCGCGGGTATCGCCGCAACGACAGCCGGCCCATGCTGTTCGTCTCGCTGGGCTTCGCCCTCGCGCTGGGCGTTCCCCTCGTGCTCACCATCGGGTACGTCGCCCTCCCGATACCCGGCGGCCAGGTCGCCGTGCAGGTCCTCACCCAGACGCTCGAGATCACCGGCCTGTTGTGTATCATCTACGGCCTCCGTCTGTAACGGGTCGACGGACCCGGACCGACGCGGATATGCCGTTCCGAGCCCCGTGTTTCACTCATGTCCGAACCACCGGAACTGCAGGCGGGCGTCGCGGACGTCGATCTCTCGGGAACGACTGCGCTCGTCACGGGATCGACGAGTGGTATCGGGCGGGTAGCCGCCGGTTCACTCGCCCGACTCGGCGCGGACGTGATCGTCCACGGGCGCGACGAGGCCGCCGGGAGGACTCTCGCGACACGGCTCCGGGAGGTGGGTTCGGACGCGCGGTTCGTCCGTGCGGACTTCTCGGAGGTCGACGCCGTCCGGGATCTCGCCGCCGCGGCCACGGAGGAGTTCGACTCGCTCGATATCCTCTGTAACAACGCCGGCGGATACTTCCGTGAGGGGCGGCTCACCGACCTCGGCGTCGAGTACACCTTCCACGTCAACCACCTCGCGCCGTACCTCCTCACGGCCGAACTCCTCGATCACATGGCCCCCGGCGGTCGCGTCATCACCACGGCCTCGGAGGCCCACCGCGGGGCGACTCTCGACCCCGATGCGGTCACGTCCGTCGAGAACTACTCATCGTTCGGGGCCTACGGACGCTCGAAACTCGCGAACGTCCAGTTCGCGATGGAACTGGATCGCCGCCTCGACCGGGCGGATCGCGATCTCGTCTCGAACGCCCTTCACCCGGGTGGGATCCCCGGGTCAGGGTTCACGCGGTTTCTGCCGGGCCCGCTCTCGACGCTCGCGAACCCCCTGGGTCGGCTCCCCTTCGTCACGTCCGTCGAGGAGGGTGGCGCCGCGCTGGTCCGGCTGGCGGCCTCCCGGGATCTCGCCGGCGTCTCCGGGCGGTACTTCACGAAACAGGAACCGGGGACGCCGAATGGGGCCGCCCGCGATCCCGACGCCCAGCGTGCCCTCTGGGAGCGGAGCGCGGAACTGCTGGAGATGGAGACGCCACTGACGGACGCGGCGCCGGCGAACGCCGACGACTGACCGGACGCCCGCCTCACCTGCTCGACTCGCCGGTCGAGCGCAGGCGCTCGACGATCTCGTCGGTCCGGTCCAGTGGCTCGACGTCCGCGACCGAATCGCCCACCCGGATCTCGCCGGTCGCGATCACGTCCGCGCAGATTCCGCCCCGGCCCTCCCCGAGGGCGCTCGCGACGCCCTTCTCGCCGACCATCTCCTCGACGTGTGCACATGGCGGCCGCGGGCGCGTTCCCTCGAGAACGGCGTCACCGACCCGGAAGCGGTGATCGAGCAGGTCGTGGACGTCGATCCCCTCGGTGACGACGTT
>CAYSJP010000327.1:0-2537 GCA_964431395.1 uncultured Halobacteriales archaeon | reverse complement strand
GAGTTTCTTTTCGTCTGTCATGACTCGTCTTTCCGTTCGCCACCCCGTCCAGCCGCCTGGTGGCTCACCTAAACCGCACGATAGCCCCCCTGTTAGATAATTACCCGATGCAACACAACAACGGCCCAATGCGAGTTCGGACGCACACGACAACGATCCAATGCGGGTTCGCAATGGGTCGATGCGTATCGGGATGCCTAATTATGACGCCACAATCAGGCGTTAAAGTGGGGTCTGATCGAGTCTCAGAACCCCCCTGCCGGGTCGACGACGCCGTTGTGCCCGTATACCCCCGGTTATCCGTCAATAATTTACAGCAATGATGACAATTCCCGTCTCTTCGCGCCGATCGCCCCCAACGAGGGTCGGGGTCGTCAGTAAAACCGAGAGCGATAGTTATCGGTACGTCCATCGACCGCCAGGAGAGTCAAAAAGAGCCGCCCCGGCTGTGACTCAACCACGACATTTGCCACCGCGGGGCGAATTCCGTAACGAACGCACGGCCGACGGTATCACGAACGCCCCTCTTTTTTACGCCTCAGCCGAACCGAGAGTCATGAGCAGGACGACGGTTCGGGACATCGAGGCGGCCTACCGCGAGGGCGAACCGATCACGATGCTGACCGCCTACGACGCGCCGATCGCGCGCCTCGTCGATCGGAGCGGCGTCGACATCGTCCTCGTGGGCGACAGCGCCGGGCACAACCACCTCGGCTACGAGGGTACCCTCCAGGTGACGATGGACGAAGCCCTCTCGAACACCGCCGCCGTCGTCCGGGGCACCGAGAAAGCGATGGTGCTCGCGGACATGCCCTTTATGTCCTACGGCGCCTCGGTCGAGAGCTCAGTCGAGTCGGCCGGGCGCTTTCTCAAGGAGGCCGGCGCCGACGGCGTGAAACTGGAGACCGCGCCCGACGGCGGCATCACCGTCGAGATCATCGACCGGCTCACGGGCCTCGGCATCCCGGTCCAGGGCCACCTCGGACTCACACCCCAGCGCGTCAAGGAGATGGGCGGCCCGGTCGTCCAGGGGCGAGAGGGCCCCGAGTCGGCGTTCGCCGACCGGGTGGTCGAGACCGCCCGCGACCTCGAAGCGGCGGGGATCTTCTCGCTGGTGATCGAGGGCACCACAGAGGGACTGGCGAAGCGCCTGACCGAGGCGGTCGACGTGCCCGCCATCGGAATCGGCGCGGGCCGGTACGTCGACGGGCAGGTGCTCGTCACCAACGACGTCATCGGGCTGGATTCGGAGGGGTACCGCCTCTCCAAGCGGTACGCCGACGTGGACTCGGTGATCGAGGAGGCCGTCTCCGAGTTCGTCGGGGAGGTCCGGGCGGGGGAGTTCCCCACCGAGGACCACGCCTACGAGCCGGTCGACGAGGAGTGATCAGTCCGCGACGAACTCCGAGTCGCCCTCCGCGATCAGGTCCGCACACGCGAAGCCGGCCTCGATGCCGCCGTTGAGACTGCGCTCGGGGTACTGCGCGCGGCTGGCCATCCCGGCGTAGTAGACCCCCTCCGCCACCTCCCTCGAGAGGTCGTACGGAACAACCTTCTCCAGGTACCCCCGCTCGTAGATCGGCGCAGTCCGGGGGTTGCGCGCGATCTTCATCCAGTTCTCCGACCCGCGCTCGTAGTCGGGAAACAGCTCCGCGAGCCCCGAGAGCCAGTACTCCCGGACCGCCTCGTCGTCCATCCCCCAGAGCTTTTCGTCGTAGTCCTGGACGTAGCTCGCGAGATACAGGAGATGCTCGCCGCCGTACCGCTCCTCGGGAACGAAGTTCGTGTGCTCGATCAGGACGCCGAAGGGCGCCTCGTCGACGAAGTTACACCAGTACGTGTCGGTGAGTTGTTCGGGGAGACTCACGACCGAACACACGGTGCCCTGGAAGTCGATCTCGCAGGGGTGGCCCGTCAGTTCCTCCAGGACGTTCGGCATCGTCGCGATCACGACGTCGTCGACGGGCTGGATGGCGCCGCCTCCCTCGCCCTTCGCTCGCAGCCGCGTCACTGCGCCATCATCGGTTTCGAGCTCGGTCACGGGCGTCCCCGTCCGGATGTTCGCCTCGCCGACGGCGTCGATCAGCGCGTCGAGCAGGCGGGCGAAGCTCCCCCGGATGTACCCCAGTTGCTCGCCCCGCAGCAGGTCTCGCTCGCCGCGGAACTTGATCCGCCCGAGCAGCCAGGCGGCGCTGACGTCCTCCGTCCGGGAGCCGAACTTCGCCTCCAGCAGGGGCTCCCAGAAGTGCTCGTACACGTTCCGCGTGGTGTGAGAAAGCAGGAACTCCTTGATCGGGACGTCCTCGAACTCGGTGAAGTCGGCGTACGTGTCGGTGCTCGGAATCCCGCCGCGGACGTCGATCTCCTTGGTGAGCATCCCCAGGCGGAACTTGTCGTACACGGAGAGGTAGGGGTAGGCGGCGATCTCCCAGATCGTGTCCATCGGGTGGACGACGCCGTCGACGTAGAAGGCGTCGGACTTGTAGCGCCACTCGACGGCCTCGCCGCCGGTGGCTGTCGCTTCCGCGGCCTCGCCG
>CAYSJP010000326.1:0-2540 GCA_964431395.1 uncultured Halobacteriales archaeon | reverse complement strand
ACATCGTGGACATGTACAACGGCATCTTCCAGCACTGGTTCTTCCTGACGGCCTACGTATCCGACTACTACTACGAGAACGAGATGTGGGCGATCGACGATCTCGACCAGGGTGCCGGCCGGATCTGGCGCGTCAAGCCACAGGGGGTGGACCTCCCCGACCCGCCAGCACTCGACGAGATGGGGCCCGAGGAGCTCGTCGACGAACTCACTCACGAAAACGGCTGGGTCAGAAAGACCGCCCAGCGGCTGCTCGTCCAGGGCGGGGAGACCGATGCCGTTGGGGCACTCCGGGACCTCGCGCAGGACGACGGCGCCGGCAGCATGGGCCGGATGCACGCCCTCTGGACGCTGCACGGGCTGGGCGAACTCGACGGCGCGTCGGTGTTCGCGGTCTTCGACGACGTCGAGGACTCCCACGTCGTGGCGAACGCGATCCACGCCGGCGAGGCCCTCTACGGCACGGACGACGAGGCCGAGTACGCGAGCTACCTCGAGGAGTTCAGCGATCACGACCACGACCGGATCGCCGCGCAGGCCGAGCAATCGCTGTAGAAGCGGTTCCCTCCTGGTTCCTCACGTTTCCCGCGGTCGCGACCGCCTCGATCGACCGCGTCCGGTCACCGAACCCCTTTGCCTGCCTCCCACGCCCGAACCAGTCCCGCCAGCGTCTCGTTCACCGGTACCGCCTGCTCGGCCCGGTCGACGACGACCCCGTTGATCGCGTCGATCTCGGTGCGCCGGCCGGCCGCGACGTCGACGAGCATCGAGGAGCGGTTCCGGGCGGTGGCGTCCGCGACCGCCCGGACCGCCTCCCGGGCGCGCCCCCCGGAGAGATCGATCCCGTGCTCGCGGGCGACCGCCGCCGTCTCCGCGGCCGCCTCCGTCGCGATGTCGGCCGCGGGGCCGTCGACGAGCGCCCCGTTTCGCACGCGAGCGAGCGCCGTGACGGGGTTGATGCCGGCGTTGACCGCGAGTTTCTCCCAGAGATGCGGGCGGGGGTCCGCGACCACGTCGGTCTCGATGCCGGCGCGGCGGAACGCCCGGCCGACGCGCTCGGCCGCGTCCGCCGGAGCGCCGCCGTGAGGGCCGAGCGTCACGTTCCCGACGCCGGTACAGGCGACGACGCCGGGGTCACGGAGGCGCGCCCCGTAGGTCGTCGTCCCGGCGATGACGGGACCGGAGAGGTGCTCGGCGAGAGTCGCCTCGTTGCCCATCCCGTTTTGCAGGGAGACCACGGCGCCGGGGTTTGCGCCGGCGAGCGCCCGGGCGGCCTCCGGCGTGTCGAACGACTTGACCGCGACGATCGCGACGTCGGGCGCGCTCACGGCGTCGAGTTCCGTGGTGGCTTCCGGGCGGATCGTCGTCTCCCTCGCGCCCGCGATCCGGAGGCCCTCCTCCCGGATCGTGCTCACGTGTGGATCGCGCCCGACGAGCGTCACGTCGTGTTCGCGGGCGAGCAGCCCCCCGAACAGGCTTCCCAGGCTCCCGGCGCCGAAGACGAGGACGTTCATGCGGTCCCTCTTACCCCTCGGGAACGCCGGCGACCCCGCCGAAGACGACGGGGGGACCGGGGACGCATCCCCCGACGCCCGCGGCGGCGCCGGTTCCTGCCGCTCGCGCGTCTACGCGTCCCGTGAGTGCCATGGCCGGGATAGTCCGGTCCCGGGCAAGAGCCTTTTGACCGGGTTTATGACTCCAGGGGCCAAAGGACACACTGATGCCTCAGACTGGAGTCCCCGCACCGCGTTTCACTGCCACGGTCGGAACGAGCGATTACGACCCCTTCGAACTGAATGACTGTCTCGGAGACGGCCCCGTCGTGCTCGCCTTCTTTCCGGGGACGTTCACCCCCCCCTGTACGAACGAGATGGTCACGCTCCAGGACCACCTGGATCGCTTCGAGGAGGCCGGCGCGACGGTGCTGGGTATCAGCGCCGACTCGCCGTTCTCCCAGGCCGCGTTCCGCGAGGAACACGACCTCGAGTTCGACCTCGTGAGCGACATGGGTGGGGACGCCATCCGCGCGTACGACCTGGAGATGGACATCGAGGATCTCGGCCTGCACGGTATCGCGAACCGAGCGGTGTTCGTTCTCGACCCGGCGGGGACGATCACCTACTCGTGGGTGGCCGACGAACCCACCAACGAACCGGACTACGAGGCGGTCCTCGAGGCCGTCGAAGCGGCCTGAAACGAGTTCACCGCCGTTCTCCCCGTCTCATACTGACTCGTGTAGCGTTTTACCGCTCCGACCGCCCGCAGTCGGGCGGTTGATACGGTGATTGCCTACAACAGTCATCATCAGTCGTCGACGTAGTAGTAGATCTTCTCGCGCGCCGCCCCGCAGTTCGGGCACGTCTCGGGGATTCCGGCGATGTCTCCCATCTCGCCACAGGAGTCACAGCGCCACATGAGTTCGGCCTCGCCGACGTCCGGCGCCGAGCGTTCGTGAACGACTGACAGCGCCTCGACCCCCTCGCGCGTGCTGACGAGAAAGCCGTCGTCGGTGATCCCGCGGACGGTGCCGAGTTCGGTTCC
>CAYSJP010000325.1:0-2560 GCA_964431395.1 uncultured Halobacteriales archaeon | reverse complement strand
ACAACTCGATCGGCTCTAAACAGTTCGTCCCGCCACAGACCGGACACTGGAGATCCTCGAGTCCGTGATCGTCCGGTACATCATACGTATAGTGATTCTCGAACATGTCGAGGTAACAGTCCTCGCTCGTGCAGATGACCTCCTCGGTCGGTGGCATGCCTCCCGGTAGCGGAGCCTGCCTCATCAACATTTGCCTTCTATCGGGTGACGACGATCCGGATCGGTCGTGTCGGTGCGGAGGTTGTGTTAGACGTGTTCGTCCAGAAACTCAACGATCGCGGTGTAGGCCTCGATCCGGTTTTCCAGCTTCGAGAGGCCGTGGCCCTCGTCCTCGAAGATCATCTTCTCGACGGGAATCCCGCGCTCGTCGACGGCGTCGGCGATCTGCTCGGCCTCGCCCAGAGGCACCCGGGGATCGTTCGCGCCGTGGAGAACGAACAGCGGCGCCTCGATCGCGTCGACGCTGTTGATCGGGCTGATCGACTCGAGAAACTCCCGGTCCTCCTCCAGACTCCCGTACTCGGCCTCCCGGAGCGACCGGCGCCACTCCCCGGTGTTCTCCAGGAACGTGACGAAGTTCGCGATCCCGACCACGTCCACCCCGGCGGCCCAGAGGTCGGGGTACTCCGTCAGCGCCGCGAGTACCATGAACCCGCCGTAGGAACCGCCGTAGGCGACGATCCGGTCGGGGTCGACCGCGTCGTGGTCCGCCAGCCACTCGGCGCAGGCCGCGAGATCGGCCACCGAGTCCATCCGGTTGCGCACGTCGTCGAGCCGGGTGTACTCCTTGCCGTACCCCGTCGACCCCCGGACGTTCGGCTCGAAGACGGCGTACCCCGAGGAGGCGAAGTACTGCGTGAGCGCCGAAAACGAGGGGCGACGCTGGCTCTCGGGGCCGCCGTGGATGTCGACGACCACCGGCGCGCCGGAGTCGGGGATCGCGTCCGCCTCGGGCAGCGTCAGGAACCCGGGAACCTCCAGACCGTCGAAGGACTCGACGTGGACGAGGTCGGGTTCGACGAACGTCTCCCGGGGAATACCGGCGGTCGAGGCGTCGGTCCATCGGGTCGCCTCGCCCGTCTCGGCGTCCACGAGGTACACGTTCGCGTTGTCCCGCCGGCCGGTAGCGGTCACCGAGAAGCGCTCGGCGTCGGGACCGAAGTCGACGCCCCCCGCGGCGCCCCCGGGGAGGTCCGGCTCCGGGAAGGTCCGGATCGTTTTCGGGTCGGGGAACTCCCCCACCGTGAGCTCCGTGTAGCCATCTACGTTCCGGGAGTAGGCGACCCGGGCCGAGTCCTCGTCGATGGCGACCCCGTCGACGTTGTACTCGCCGCCCTCGACCACCGTCTCGACCCCGAGCGTGTCCAGGTCGAGGCGGGCGAGATACAGCGTGTCGGAGCCGTCGTCGGTGACGAGATACAGCGCCTTTCCCTCCGGGCCCCACTCGACGCTACCGTAGCGCACGTCGCCCTCGTGGGGTGTGACGTGGCGCAGGTCGCCCGACGCCAGGTCCAGGGTGTAGGCGTCCATGTCGTAGTTCGAGTACGCCTCGTGGACGAGCAGGCGGTCGTCGGAGGGGCTCCATCCACCGACCGAGAGCCAGCCGTCGCCCTCGTGGACGAGGGTGGCATCGTCGCCGCGCTCCCCGCGGCCCTGGACGTACACGTCGAACACCGACTCGTCCCGGCGGTTGGAGGTGAACCCGAAGCGGTCGCCCGCGGAGTCCCACCCGCCCCAGCGGTGTTTCGCGTCGGGCGTATCGGTGAGGGGGTCGACCGTCGAGCCGTCCCCCGCGAGGCGGAAGAACTGCACCCGCTCGTTGCCGCCCTCGTCCATCCCGAAGACGAGTTCGTCGCGCTCCGGGGAGAAGGAGGCGAAGGAGACGCCGTCGTCGTAGAAGGTCACCTGCTCGGGCCAGGCGCCCGGTTCGTCGACCGTCCACACCTGCGAGGTGCCGGTGACGTCCATCAGGAAGGCGATCCGGTCGCCGTCCGGGCCGACGGAGGCCGACCCGGCGCTCCGGACGTTGAGGTACCGCTCGATGTCGGGCATGTCCACACTGGCAGTCGGGGGTGCAAAGTCCTTCGGGTAACCGGCCCCGGTCTGGTTTCCGAGTGCCGAGATGGCGATGTTGATCGCGGTTCTCCCGGTACGTTCCAGGGTGATCCTGGCGACCGTCACCGGACCGGCGTCGGTGGTGTCCAACGTCGCCGCGTCGGCCGTGACCGATCCGTTGTCGACGGCGATGTCGACGGTCTGCCGGCCGGGACCCCCGGGTAGTCGTATCTCGGTGACCTGGGTCGGCTGGACTTGCTGTCGATGGGCCAACCCGGAGAGGTGAGCCTCCGATCGACCCCGTGTGGTCGATCCCGAGATGACTTGCAACCGACCCTACGTGCTCGTGTTCCGGTATATGACGAATTTCGCCACCCCGGGGTGGCGAATGTCCTCACGAAGTTACAGCCGACGGTATCATGATGACTCGTGTAGCGTGTTACCGCTCCGACCGCCCGCAGTCGGGTGGTCGATACGGTATACTGTCGGAGGGAAGCAGTGATAC
>CAYSJP010000324.1:0-2577 GCA_964431395.1 uncultured Halobacteriales archaeon | reverse complement strand
AAAAGCATATCCCGGTCTCGGTTCCCGGATCCCACGTGTCCGCGCTCTCACAGTTGTTTGCGCTGCGCCGTCGGCGCCCCGGGTTCGTCGCGCTCGTCGCGCTGACGCTCCTGATTCTGGCGGCGTACCCCTTCGTCGACTGGTGGCTCCGACCCGAGATCGGGTCGGCGTACCGGTACTTCGACTTCGGGGCGTTCAAGGGCGCGGTGAACCGGGTACAGGCGGGCGAGGAACTGTACCAGCGGGCCGACGACGGTGGGTTCCACGGAACCTTTCTGTACCCGCCCATCGTCGTCCTCCTGTTCTGGCCCTTCGATCTCCTCGAGCAGTTCGGCTTCGACGTCCCCTTCCGGACCGCCGCGGGCCTCTGGAACCTCGCTTCGCTCGTGGCGCTCTGGGTTGGACTCCGGGCGGTCGCCGACGCGCTGGGCTGTGAACTGGGCCGGTGGGAGGAGATCGCGGGACTGTGGCTCCTGATCGGGTTCTACCCGGTCACCCTGTCGATGCAGCTGGGTCAGATGGGGCTGTTCATGGGCGCCGTGCTCTCCCTTTCGCTCGCCGGACTCCTGTACGGGGAGGCTGACTCCGGGCTCTCGAGGCCCCGCGACCTCGTGCCCGCGTCGATATCGTATCCCCTGTCCGCGGTCGCGTCCCTGCCCCTGTTGCGGGCGCTCTCACTGCCACGGTCGTTCTCCCTGCCGTTGTTGTTCTCCGGGTCACGATCGTTCCCCGGGTCGCGGTCGGCGTCAGAGTCGCGAGCGGGCACCGCCCGGGCGCTGGCCGGATACGCGAGCGGGGCGCTCACCGGGCTCGCCGGGTTCGTCAAGCTCGCGTACGCCCCGGTCGGCGCCCACCTCCTCGCCGATCGGGAGCGGTTCGTCGGGGCGGTCGCGGCGGGCGTTGCGTTGCTTCTCGGATCACTCCTCCTGTTCGGCATCGACGTCCACCTGACGTACGTCGAGGTGCTGACGTGGGGCGCCGACCGTGGCTCGGGGTCCCGGTCGCCCACGACGCTGCTTCCGCCGTACTACCGGCCGTTACACTGGCTTCCCAACCCCCAACTGCTCCGGTTCGGCGGGAGCGCGGCAGTCGCCGCCGTTGCCCTTCTGGCGGCCTTCTCGCCCTCGAAGCGTGTCGACCGGGACGTGTTCGCCCTCGGCGTCTTCGCGTTTCCCCTTCTGACGCCACTCGCCTACACGTACTACTTCGTCTCCGTCCTCCCGGCCGTCGCCGTCCTGGTCGCCGGGGAACTGGACCGCGACGGCGCCCCCGCGGTCCCGGTGGTCGGATTCCTGCTCGTGCACTTTCACTTCCACGGCCTGACGTTCGTCGTCGAACACGGGGAGTCGCTGTTCGGCCCGATCGAGGTGTTCGCGCCCTACTGGATCCTCCAGCCCGGGCTGCTCGGCAACCTGCTCCTGTTCGGGCTCGCGTTCGCTCGCGTCGTCGAGGCCCTGCGGCTGCCCCCCACCGTCCGCCGCCGGCTCGCGTGACGGCAGGTGCCCCGTGGCCTTCCGAGGGCCGGCGAGACGCCGACTGCCCCGTGACTCGCCGACGGCTTGGTGACGCTGTGAGGGTTCACACCACGAGTGCCAACCGTCCGGCGACGAACGCGACCGTCGCGAGGAACATCCCGTACTTGAGGAGCGCCTGTCCCCGTCCCGGGTCCGCGAAGCCCGCGTAAGCCGCATACAGCATGACCGCGTCGGCCGGGACGACGAGGGCGAGGTAGACGACGCCGAACGTCTCCAGCAGGTATGGGACCGGGCTGGCGAGGACGGCGACGACGAGCGTGCCGGCCCCGAGCAGGAGTGCCCGGCGCTCGCCGATTGCCACGGGGAGCGTCACCAGCCCCTCCGCGCTGTCACCCTCCACGTCCTCGACGTCCTTGATGACCTCCCGCGTGAACGTCGACAGCGCGGCGAGGGCGAACAGAACGACCACGGGTTCGACGTTTCCGACCGCCGCGCCGCCAAACAGGAACGTACTCCCGACGAGATAGGCCACGAGGGCGTTGCCTGCCCCCGGCGTCCCCTTGAACACCTTCGTGTAGGCCACGAGCGCCAGGAGGTTGACGGTCGCGATGGCGATTGCGAGAGCGGGCAAAAAGAGCGCGGCGCCGATCGCCACGAAAAAGAGAACGGCGCTGAACACCAGCGCGCCGCGGGGCGAGACGGCACCCCGCGGGATCGGCCGCTCGGGGTTGTTGATCGTGTCGACCTCGCGATCGAAGTAGTCGTTGATCGCGTTTCCCCCGGCGACCGCAACCAGTGTCGCGATCACTGCGGCGGCCACCTGGAGGCGGGCGTCGACGCCCCCGGCCGAGACGAACGCGCCGATAACGGTCAGGACGCTCGCGGCGACGGCGTTGATCGGCCGCGTGAGACCGAGGAACCCCCGCGCCCGTTCGGCGAGACGCATTGTCGGCACGGTCCCCCGAAACGAGCATAAAGGAACCGATGCGATCCAGCGACGCCTGCCAACCAAGCGATTTAAGCGCGGGCGTCAGGTAGTCGCGATCGGGGCGCTTAGCTCAGTCTGGACAGAGTGAGTGGCTTCGGACCACTTTGCCGCGGG
>CAYSJP010000323.1:0-2580 GCA_964431395.1 uncultured Halobacteriales archaeon | reverse complement strand
CGCCATCGAACGCGACTCGACCGCCCGAGTGGCGACATCGGGCGAAGGCGGGGAGTCCGCGAACCTGACGGCCGTCGCGACCGGGCAGTCGGTGGTGAACAGGGTGATCGAACGGGGACTGTTCGAGACGCTGACCAGGAGTTTTCTGGTGACGCTCGTGGCCGTCTTTATCGTGATGACGGCCGGATACCGGCTTGCGGGCCACGGCGCCACCCTCGGCGCGGTCACGCTCGCTCCGGTGACGCTGTCAGTCGCCTGGATTCTCGGCACGATGTCGGCCCTCGGGGTTCCGTTCAACGTGCTGACGGTGACGATCACGAGCCTCACCATCGGGCTGGGGGTGTCCTACAGCATCCACGTCAGCGCGCGCTACCGGCTGGAACTCGACCGCCAGGAAAACGCCTGGAGCGCTCTGGAGACGACGCTCACCGGCACCGGCGGTGCACTCCTGGGCAGCGTGGCCACGACGACCGCCGCCTTCGGCACCCTCGGACTGGCGATCCTGCCCGTGCTCGCGCAGTTCGGGCTGATCACCGCCATCACCATCGTGTACGCGTTTCTGGCGAGCGTGCTCGTGCTCCCGACGCTGCTGGTTCTGTGGACCAAATACGCCCGCGTCGACGTCTCACTCCGGCCACCCGGCAGCGACGAACACCGTCCGTCGAGCGA
This sequence comes from uncultured Halobacteriales archaeon, assembly GCA_964431395.1. Taxonomy (GTDB): domain Archaea; phylum Halobacteriota; class Halobacteria; order Halobacteriales; family Hikarchaeaceae; genus CAYSJP01. Next base: position 1,911 of record CAYSJP010000323.1, on the reverse strand, counting down.
CGCGGGGCCGGAAGGCGCCGAGAGCGACTGATCGGGTCGGGCGTGCCGGGCGGGGAGCTCGATCACTGCTCCGCGTGTCGTTCGAGGGCCTCCTCGAGGGTCAACTCGCCGTCGGCCACAGCCCGGGCCAGCGTGTCGGGGAGCGTCCGGTCGCCGGAGCGCTCTCGCGCGCGCTGCTTGATCTCCCGGATCTCGCCGTCCGTGGGATCGACCGACCGTTCGGTGATCGGGGTGCCCTCCCGGCGGGCGATGTTGACCGCCGCGAGGACGTCTCCCATCCCCCGGGCGCCCGGGCCGAGGTGGGGTGTCGTCCCCTCCTCGGGGACCAGTTCGACCGGGACGTCCAGGGCGTCGACGATGCGCGCGCCACGGAGTCGCGCGCCGTCACCGATCCTGACGACCGCATCCGGGCGCGCCTCGATCTCGGCGTCGACGACCTCGGGAACCTCGGTCTCGGGGACCTGGAACGCCGCGGTGACCTCCCCGCCGTCCAGCACCGCGATTCCCGGGTTTGCCCCGGGATCGATGCCGATCGTCCGGCGGCCCGATCCGCCCGCGGCGAGGGCGTCGGTGACGGCCTCCCGGGCGCTTTCAGGTGCGGCGCGGACGAGCACGGGGTCGTCGTCGGTCGGGGCGTCGCCGCCGTCGGGTGTGTCCCCGTCGATGAGTCCGGTCGGGTCGGGGTCGTGGGGGCCGACGATGACGGCGGTCGTCCCCTCCGGGGGGTCGTCGCCGGGGTCGAGGGTCGTGAACGCCGCGTCGCGGTCGCGCAGCTCGCCGACCAGGTCGTGGTACAGCTCGAAATCCCCCGTCGCGACGACGATCACGCTACCTCTTTTCGGCACGCCTCGCGCAAAAGTTATTCGGTGGGGTTTTGACCCCGGCTTTCCTATCGGCGGACGTGACGGGCATCTCGACGGGGTGTGACGCACTCGACTCCCTGCTGGGGGGCGGCCTGGGGCGCGGGACGATCACCCAGCTGTACGGTCCGCCCGCGGCGGGCAAAACCAACGTCGCGCTCTCCGCGGCGGTCGAGGTCGCCGCCGGCCGGGATCGGGTCCTCTACATCGACACCGAGGGGCTGTCGGTCGACCGGTTCGGACAGCTCGCGGACGCCCGCGGCGGGGAGGAGCTTGCCGACCGGATCATCGTCTCGGAGGCCTACGACTTCGACGAGCAACACGAGGCGGTCGCCGACGCCGGCGACTTCGCCGAGCAGGTCGAGCTGATCGTGCTGGATTCGGCGACGGGGTTCTACCGGCTCGAGCGCACCGAAACCGAGGAGGGCGAGGCGCTCCGAACCGTCGCGCGCCAGCTCACCTCGCTGCTCGCGCTCGCGCGACGCCACGACCTCGCCGTCGTCATCACGAACCAGGTGTACACCGACCCCGAGACCGACCGGGCGCGCCCCCTCGGGGGGCACACCCTCGCCCACTGGACCGGGGTCGTCCTCCGCCTAGAGCGGTTTCGCGGCGGGAAGCGCCGGGCGACCCTGGAGAAACACCACGCCAGGGAGACCGGCGGGAGCGCCCGCTTCGAGATCACGGGCGAGGGGCTGGCCGGCGCTGACGACATGGATCCGGTCGGGTGAGACGGCGCCGACGTGGAACCGGTGAGGGACTCGAAACGCTCCGGACGGAGGTCGTAGCCAGCAGTTTCGCTCCGCCGAGCGAGTTCTTACACGCTTTCGTCGGGTAGCGTGACCAGGTTCTCCCGACCCAACTGGAGTTTTTCGACCGACGCATCGTCCGCCATTCGTCCGACGACACGGGATGTTTTCGAGGCGGACCAGCCGAACTCCTCGGCGATCGCAGCCTGGCGCATTCGGCCGCCGTTCGCCTCGAGGAGTTCGAGAACTCGCTCCTCGTCCGTCAGGACGGCCTCCTGTGTGCCCTGGCCATCGGAACCGGT
>CAYSJP010000322.1:0-2585 GCA_964431395.1 uncultured Halobacteriales archaeon | reverse complement strand
CGACGACGCGGACGACATCTCCGACGACGACCTGGCCCGCGTCGGCAACGAGATAGAGAGCGACACCGAAGAGGTCGAGCCGGTCCAGGAGGGCGGCGGCGGACTCCTGGGCTACGGGAAAGCCGGGGGGCCGGACGCCGACGAGGAGATGCCCCTCACCGAGCACATCGAGGAGATGCTGAAGCGACTCGTCGTCGTCGCCGTGGTGGCGGGAGTGGTGAGCGTCGTGACGTTCCCCTTCACCGACCTTCTCGTCAACTTTCTGTGGAACTCGATCCTGCCGACCGGACCCGGCACCGAGTTCGCCCGCCCGCGGCTGTACAACGTCCTCGAGTTCTGGTTCACGAAGGTCAAGGTCGCGAGCCTCGCCGGCGTGATCATCGCGTTGCCCGTGTTCGTCTACCAGACCTACCGGTTCATGCGACCCGGCCTGTACCCCAACGAGCGCCGGTACTACCTCGCGGCGGTGCCGACGAGCCTCGTTCTGGCACTGGTCGGCGTGGCGTTCGCGTACTTCATCGTCCTGCCGAGCGTGTTCACGTACTTCCTGTTTTACTCCCAGGACGTCACGACGATCGGGTTCGCACTGGGCCGGACGTTCAACCTCATCCTGATCATGATGGCGTACCTCGCGATCGTGTTCCAGATCCCGCTTTTCATCCTGCTCGCGATGCTGATGGGGCTGGTCACCCGCCAGTGGCTCGCGGACCGCCGGCTCATCTTCTGGGGCGCGTTCCTCGGCATCTCCTTCGTGTTCAGCCCCGACCCGACCGGGATGGTCCCGATCATGATCACCCTCACCATGATCGCGCTGTTCGAGGGAACGCTCCTGCTCACGAAGTGGACGCGGGGACCGGGCGGCGACGGGGAGCGCGGCGTCGGCGCCTGATCCCGGGTTTCCGGGGAACGCCGCTGGCCGCGTCGGCTTAAAACAGCGTGACGGCGTAGGCGATCGACGAGAACAACATCATCAGCGTGAAGAAAATCGCGATGATCCGCTGGCGGGTCATGCGTAGTCGTATGACGCCGCGGTAAGAGAAAGTTCCGGCTCCCGGATCCGGCCGGGGTTCGTACTGATCGTCGTGGCCGTGTACCGGTGCTCGCTGCCACCGGTGGCGACGAACACCGGGAGGAGACGACACCGATCGGTATCACCACTCCTCGCGGACGAACGCCTCGATGCGGTCCATCGCCTCCCGGAGGTCGTCCATGGCGTAGGCGTAACACACTCTGAGGTGGCCGCCGCCGCCCTCGCCGAAGGCGCTCCCCGGGACGACCGCGACGTTCGTCGACTCCAGCAGGGCCTCGGCGAACGCCTCGTCGTCGTGCTCGCCGTCACGGCGGGGAATCTCCGGGAAGACGTAGAACGCCCCGCCGGCACCGGGACAGGGCAGGCCCATCTCCTCGAAGCGCGAGCGCACGAACCGGCGGCGACGGTTGTACGCCGACCGCATCTCCTCGACGCGGTCATCACAGGCACGCAACGCCTCCGCCGCGGCGTACTGCGCCGTGGTCGGCGAGGACAGCATCACGTACTGGTGGACGCGGTTCATCGCCTCGATCGCTTCCGGGGGCCCCATCGCGTACCCGAGCCGCAGGCCGGTCATCGCGTAGGCCTTCGAGAACCCGTTGAACACGATGGTCCGTTCGCGCATCCCCGGCAGCGTCGCGATGGAGGTGTGTTCGCCCTCGTATGTCAGCGCCGCGTAGATCTCGTCGGCGAGGACCGTGAGGTCGTGCTCGCGGGCGAACTCGGCGACCTCCCGGAGGTCCGCCTCGGGCATGACGGCCCCCGTCGGGTTGTTCGGGTAGCAGTACACGATCGCCTCGGCGTCGGCCGCGCCGGCCCGTTCGAGGGCGTCGTAGGAGAGCCGAAAGTCGTTGCCGGCATCCGTCGGGACCGGGAGCACTTCCCCGCCGGCGAATCGCGCGGTGGCGGGGTAGGAGATGTACGTCGGCTGCGGGATAGCGATCGGGTCGCCGGGGTTCAGAAACGCCCGCATCGCGACGTCCACGCCCTCGCTGACGCCGGTGGTGACCAGGATCTCCGTCTCGGGGTCGTACGCGAGGTCGTACCGGCGGACGTGGTCGGCGATCGCCTCACGGAGATCGCTGCGGCCGCGGTTGGTCGTGTAGGAAGTGCGGCCCCGCTTCAGGGAGTCGATCCCCGCTTCGCGGGCCGCCCACGGAGCGGGGAAATCCGGCTCGCCGACCGACAGCGAGATGACGTCCTCCTTCTCCTCGACGATCTGGAAAAAGCGGCGGATGCCCGACGGCGGGGTGTTCTCGACGCGGTCTGAGATGCGCATGGGTAGTCTGGGTGGGTGAGGGGTTCGGTGGGGGTTCGGCTCGTTCGTGGGACTGGGTCGTTGCGATCCGGGGGGTGACTGGTCAGGGCGAGACCGACAGTCGGTCGTCCTCGTCGTCGCCGTTGAAGGCGATGCCGCGCTCCTTGTAGGAGGTCATGATGAAGTGGGTGACCGTCTGGGTGATCTCCGGGATCGGGGCGACCCGATCGGCGACGAACGCGGAGACGTCGTGCATCGACTCGCCCTCGACCTCGATCGCGAAGTCGTACTCGCCGG
>CAYSJP010000321.1:0-2608 GCA_964431395.1 uncultured Halobacteriales archaeon | reverse complement strand
CGAGGACCTGCTCGCGACCGCGCGGACCCTCGTCGACGGTCTCACCTTCGAGTGAACGCCCACGGCGTTCGCCGGTCTCCTGTCCTTTCGGGGTCGTCATATTTACTACCCCTCGACACGTACACACGCCCATGCTCGGGATACCGTCCGGAGCGGTAGGGTGGCTTGGCACTGGCGTGCTTCTGGTCGTGATGGGCGCGCTGATCAAGTACCGCGGGTGGACGTTCCTGGTCGCCGGCTACGACGAGACTGCGCCCGTCCCGGACGACGTGGTCGCGAACGTGGCGGGCAACACGCTCCTCCGGATCGGGATCGCCGTGGTCGCGGTCGGCGTCGTCAACGTCGTCACGTCCCCGCCGTCGTACGTCACGTTGCTCGTCACGGTCGGGATCGTCCTCGCCGTCGCCCGGCTGGTCTACCGGCTCAACACGTACACGCCATCGGCCGCCGGCTGAGCGCCACCGCTCGCGGGACGCCCAGCGTTCGTGGATCGACCGGGGGTAACCGGCGAGTCCGTCTCGACCGACACGCTGACGGATCCTGCCGGTGAACTCATACGCGAACATGGCCCGATCGAAGACGCTCGCGGACCTGATGGACGAACTGGAATCACAGGCCGAGCGGTCCGGCGAGGAACACGAGACACCGGACGTCGGGATCATCATGGGTTCGGACTCGGATCTCGACGTGATGGCCGGCTCCGAGAATGGCCGGCCGGGTGCCTACGACGCCCTCACCGAACTCGGCTTCGCGGAGCAGACCGACTACGACGACTCCCCCGCGGCGCGGTTCAGCTTCGAGACCTACGTCGTCTCCGCCCACCGAACCCCGGAGTTGATGGAAACCTACGCCCGGACGGCCGAGGATCGGGGAATCGAGGTGATCATCGCGGGCGCCGGCGGGAAATCCGCCGACCTCCCGAACATGACGGCCTCGATCGCCTACCCCCTGCCCGTGATCGGCGTCCCGGTCCAGGAGAAGTCCGTCGACTCGGTGATCGGGATGCCGATGCGGGCGCCGATCGTCGCCGTCGACGCCGGCAAGTCGTTCAACGCCGCGCTGTCGGCGGCCCAGATCCTGGCGCGCAGCCACCCGGATCTCCGGGAGCGCCTCGTGGAGCGCCACGCCGAACTGAAAGAGGACGTCGCGACCGTCTCGCGGGATCTGCACGATCTGGGGACCCCCGGGTTCAGGGAGTCACGGGAGTGACGCCGGGGGGCCATCGACGTGTGATAATGACTGTTGTAGCGTTTTACCGCTCCGACCGCCCGCCGTCGGGCGGTCGATACGGTAATTGCCTACAACGGTCATTATGACGGTGAGAACGGTCAGCATCAGTCGCTTTCCACGGGAGCGACGTCCTGTACGTCCTCACGACGACTGAGAATGACCTCGAGCGCACTGGTGCTGTCGGTCCGCTGGCGGCCGTATACGAGGTAGATAACGGCGCCGCCGACGGTGATCCCGGTTGCTCCGAGAATCGGCAACAGCCCCAGTCGCGCGATCATTCCGAAGCCGGCGACGGTCCCGAGGATCTGGATCACCGGGTACCCCGGCGCCCGGAACGCCGGGTCGTAGGTGTCGACCTCCGCCTCCCGGAACGCGATCAGCGCGAGGTTGATCAGCGACAGGACGAAGATGATGAACGCGCTGGCCATCTCCGCCAGCGTGATCACCGGCACGAACGCGATCAACAGGGCCAGCACGCCGCCGGTCAGGAGAATGGAGTTCCGGGGCGTTTTGAACCGGGGGTCGACCGTCCCTAACGAGTCGGGCAACAGGTCGTCGCGGCTCATCGCCAGCGGGAACCGCGAGGAAGAGAGCACCCCGGCGTTGGCCATGCTCATCAGCGCGATCACCGCCATCACCGACACGACCTCGACCCCGTACCCGCCGAACAACGCGTCGGCGCCGTCGGCCATCGGCGTTAGCGACGCTCCATGAGGGCCACCCTCTTCGAGCGCTGCCGGGGCGTTGAGTACAACGATCGAACCGATCACCCCGAGGTACACGACGGCCATGATCCCGAGTGAGCCCAGAATGCCTCGCGGGAGGTTCTTGTCGGGATCCTTGACCTCCTCTGCGACGCTCGCGATCTTGGTCACACCCGCATACGAGACGAACACGAGTGCGGCGGCCGTGAAGACGACCCCCGGTTCCGCATCGACGATTCCGGACAGCCGGGACGGGTCGGCGCCCTCGGCGCCGCTCCCGGCGATCCAGGCCGTGTTTCCGACGTACGCGACCAGGCCCAGAAGCACCACGGTGACGATGACGGCCTGAGCTTCGCCGGTGAGTTCGGTTCCGGAGACGTTGAGTCCGACGATCAGCACGGCGAGGGCGAGGCCAACCAGGGTTATCGCCGTCGATCCGACGGGAACGAGCAACAACAGGTACGCCCCCAGACCGACGAGCGCGAAGGCACTCTTGAACGTGAGCGAGAACCACGCCCCGATACCGGCGATGGTTCCCATCAGTGGCCCCAACGCCCGCTCGATGTAGAGGTAGTCACCGCCGGATTCGGGCATCGCCGTCCCGAGTTCGGCCTTCGATAGCGCCGCCGGGAGAACCACGACGGCGGCCAGGAGGTACGCGATCACGACACTCG
>CAYSJP010000320.1:0-2609 GCA_964431395.1 uncultured Halobacteriales archaeon | reverse complement strand
GTCCCGACACCAATCAGGGTATCGCCTTCTGCAAGCGTAGTGTCAGCCGGTGGACTGTCGATCGTCTCCTCGCCGCGCTGGATTGCGACGATCGTAAAGCCCGTACGGTTTCCGATGTCGGCGCTTCCGAGCGTCTCACCGGTCAGGGCCGACCCCGGCTGTATTTCATACCACTCGAGCAGAATACCGCCCGGAAGAGTTGTTTCTGCCGTCTCGGATTCGATCGGCTGGAAGTGTGCCCCCTCAATGATCGATCCGATCTTCCGAGCCATCCGGTCAGGGAACTCGAAGACCTTCTCGGAGTCCTCACTCGGATCGGATCGACGGAACACCTCTCGTTTGCCCGTATTGTGAATGACAACTATCATCTCTCCGTTCTTGAGCTCGATCTCGAACTTTTTCCCGACACCGGGCAGGTCGGATTCGGTAATCGCCATACGTACTGATACGCGTGAAGAATAATAGTGGTGTCCATGGGAGCGTTTAACGCCCCGGTTCGTCGGGTGAACCAGCATACAAAATTGTCCCCGTCCCGTGTTTGATCAACCACGGAGGACCAACACCGGATGCGTCGTCCCTCCGATCGCTCGTCCGGTCACCTTTCCGAGGATTCGATCCTCGAGCGGCGGTTCCGACTCACTGGTCTTCGGGGGAGAGCGGACGGAGACGATCGACCGCGTTGCCAGCGAGGAGTTGTGTGGCGTGGAAGTGGCCCCGGCACCGGTCCGAGAGGTCAACCGGGTCCTCGTCCCGCTCCGGACGCCGTGTGAGGAGTGTGGCTCCGACGTGATGGTACCGCTCGATTGATTCCTACACCAGTGGCTCGACGAGTTCCCGCCCCGCCGCCAGCAGCTCCGCGACGCGGTCCTCGCCGTCGGCCTCGGCGTAGATCCTGAGTTTGGGCTCGGTCCCGCTCGGCCGAACCAGCAGCCAGGAGCCGTCCGCCAGCAGGATCTTGTACCCGTCGGCGTCGTTCACCCCCTCGACGGCGACGCCGGCGACGGTCCCGGGGAGGGTTTCCCCGATGGCCGCGACGACGCGGTCCTTCTCCCCGTCGGGACAGTCGACGGAGACGCGGTCCTGGTGGATCTCGCCGTGGGTTTCGAGGAGGCGGTCGACGCGGGCGTCGATCGGCTCCTCCGCCTCCATGGCGGCCGCGAACAGCGCCATCAGGACGCCGTCCTTCTCGCGGACGTGGCCCCGGACGGAGAAGCCACCCGACTCCTCGCCCCCGGCGAGCGCGCCGTGTTCGGCCATCGCCTCGGCGATCCACTTGAACCCGACCGGCGTCTCGAAGGCCTCCGTGCCGTGTGCCTCGGCGATCCGGTCGATCAGGAACGTCGTCGAAACGGTCCTGACCGCCGGACCGGCCCCGGACGAAAGGAGGTACTCGTATAGGGCGGCGAAAAACAGGTTGGCGTTCAGGACGCCCCGATCGGTGACGACCGCGATCCGGTCGGCGTCGCCGTCGTTCGCGACCCCCAGATCGGCGCCGGCCTCGACGGCCTCGATCAGCGGACCGAGGTGTTTCTCGCTCGGCTCCGGCGGCGTTCCCCCGAAGGAGGGGTCCCGGTCACAGCGCAGGCGCTCCACCGTCACGCCCGCCGACTCCAGGAGGGCGTCGGTGACGCCCCGGCCGCTGCCGTGCATCGCGTCGTAGGCCACCGTTAGCCCCGTGAGGTCCGCGTCGACGAGCGAGCGCGCCTGGTCGGCGTGAGCGGGCACGAGATCCGCCTCCTCGATCGATCCCCACTCCGCCTCCGGCAGGGGATCGGGTTCCGCCAGGTTCGCCTCGATCGACTCCGTCACCGCGGGTAGCGCCGGCGCGCCGTCCCCGGGAATGAACTTGATTCCGTTGTACTCCGGGGGGTTGTGCGAGGCGGTGATGACGACGCCGCCGGCGAGGTCGCGGTCGACGATCGCCCACGCCAGCACCGGCGTCGGACAGTCACGCTCGGAAACGATGACATCCCGACCGTTCGCACGGAGGACGCCGGCGACCTCCTCGGCGAACCCCCAGGAGGACTCGCGGGCGTCGTACCCCACCCCGACCGCGCCCTCGACCCCCTCGTCGTCGAGATGCGTCGCGACCGCCTGGGCGACGATCCGGACCCGTTCGTCGGTGAACTCCTCCAGGTTCGCCCGCCAGCCGTCGGTGCCGAACGCGATCGCGTCCATAGGGACGGATCGCCCGTCAGGAACAAAAAACCAGCCAGTCGGCGCGCCGTCCGACCGCTCGAATCAGCCGGTCGGCGCCCTACCCTACCCCTCCGTCGCCCCGTCGATCAGCGCCTCCTTTCGATCGCGGGAGAGGGACTTTATCTCGTGTTCTCGGCGCAGGGCCGCCGACTTCGAGGCGTGATGCTCCACGTGGACGAGCGTCACGGGCGTCCGGCCGCGGGTGTACTTCGCGCCCTCGCCGGCGTCGTGTTCGGCGACGCGCCGCTCCACGTCGGTCGTGTAACCGGTGTAGAGGGTGTCGTCGGCACACCGGAGAACGTACACGTGGTGGTCGCTCACGAAACACGGGTGGACGGCGCCGGCTAATAATGATTAGTGTAGGCAACTACCGTATCGACCGCCCGACGCGGGCGGTCGGACCGGTAACA
>CAYSJP010000319.1:0-2616 GCA_964431395.1 uncultured Halobacteriales archaeon | reverse complement strand
TAGTCATTATCAGCCCTCCCGGCCGAACGCCTCCTCGAACTGCCGGACGCCCTCGTCGGAGCCGACGACGACGAGTTCGTCGCCGGGCTCGATCCGGACGTCGGGGCCGATGTCGGACAGGACCTCCCCGTCGCGCTCGATCGCGACGACGGTGCTGCCGGTCTCCGACCGGATGTCCGCGCCGCCGATCGTCTGCCCGGTGATCTCCGGGGCGGTCGTCCTGATGACCTCGACCTGGCGGTCAAGCGAGAGCACGTCGTGGTCCTCGAGCAGATAGGAGGCGCTCATCCGGCCGGTGACGGTCGACAGCGACAGCACGTAGTCGGCCCCGGCGCGGTACATCTTCGCGATGCTCGCGTTCTCCTCGACGCGCGCGACGACCTCCGTGTCGGGGGCGAGATCCCGGACCACGAGCGTCGCGAACTCGGCGGTCGTGTCGTCGGGCAGCGCGAGCACCACCGTGCGGGCCCCCTCGATCCCGGCGGCGCTCAGGGTCTCCGGATCGGTCGCGTCGCCGACCACGTCGACCCCCTCCGCCTCCTCGCGGTCGATCGTGGTGTTCGGGATCCCGGCCTTGTCCAGGGCCGCGGCGACCGTCCGCCCGACCCGCCCGTGTCCGACGACGATCGTCTTGCCCGCCCCGAACCGGCGGACCTCCGACCGGGTCAGCTCGACGAGTCCACGTATCTGGTCCGGGCGCCCGGAGACGAGCAGCACCGTTCCCGCCTCCAGCGCCGCCGTCGGCGACGGCGAGGCGTCGAACTCGCCGCGGAACCACGTCCCGATCACGTTGACCCCCGTCCGTTCCCGGATGCCGCTGTCGGCGAGCGTGGTCCCCACGAGCCGGCTCCCGCGGCGGACCGGAACCTCCGCGAGTTCGAGTTCGTCGTCGATCTCGATCGCCTGGTCGATCCCGGTCGCCTGTGCGGCCGTCACCTTCGAGGCGAGGCTCTCGCCCAGCAGCGGCCGCGGCGAGAGGACCTCGTCGGCGCCGGCCAGCCGGTGGTACGTCGCCCGGTCGGGATCCTCGACGACGCTGACGACCGGGACGTCCTCCGCGAGTTCCTTCGCTGCCAGGACGATGCTCGCGTCGACCTGGTCGGACACGTCGGCGAGCAGCGCCCTGGCGTCGGGCAGCCGCGCAGCCTCCAGCCCCGTCGTCGACTCCGGATCCGCCCGGACGACGCGCTGGCCGCCCTCGTACAGTTCGACCGCCCGGTCGCGGTCCGGCTCCACGATCACGTACGGGACCGAAAGCGAGGCCAGCTCGGCCACGAGCGCCTCCGCCCGGGAGGTGTCCGAGCAGATCACGACGTGGCCGGTGAGCGACTCATCGAGCGTCCGTGGCACCGTCGTCGAGAACGCTTCCTCGAGGAACGGCGACGCCAGCACCGGCAGGGCGCCGATCAGAAGCGCCATGCCCAGCAGGTCCATCACGATGATGAACGCGTTGAGCTGTGGACTATCCCACTCGTTCGAATCGCCCCCAAAGCCCGTCGTCGTGAACATCTCGACGGTGAACTGCATGGACTCCAGAAACGTCCTGGGGGTTCCCTCGTACACCCGCATACCCCACTGGTATGCGAGAGCGTTGAAGATCAGGACTCCCAGCAGGAACAGGAGGTATCCGACCGCGCGGCGCTGCCAGGTATTCACACCCGGAAATCAGGCGATACGGTCACTTAATTGACCCGAAGATGGAACGCGCAATCCCGGGGCCACACACGCCAACACGCGAACCCCCGTAGGCGCCGGTCAGAACCCCCGGGCGGCGCCCTGCCGGGCGAGTTCGAGGTGGTGGTAGGCGCTGCCCTCCGCGCTCGGTCCGTGACCGGTGTGCATCGTCTCCAGGCCGGAGTCGACTCGATCGAGGAGGCGGTCGATGCTGTCGAGCAAGAGCGAGCGGTCGCCCTCCTCCAGGTCCGTCCGCCCGAAGCTACCGTTCTTGAACACGAGATCGCCGACGAACAGGGTGCTCGCGCCGGCGGAGTAGAAGGCGAGGTGGTCGTTCTTGTGTCCCGGCGTGTGGAGCGCGAGGTACTCCTCGTCACCCAGCTGGACCGTCTCCCCGTCTCCGATCCCGTGGTCGACGCCCGCCTGGCCCGTGTCGAACCCCCAGGCGTCGACGCCGAACGCCTCCGTCACGGCCTCCAGGTTGCCCACGTGGTCGCGGTGGGTGTGGGTCAGGACGACCGCGTCGAGGCCGCCGGTGCGTTCGCGAATCGCGCTCACGGCGTCGAAGTTCGAACCCGTGTCGACGAGAACCGTCCGGTCGCCCGGCACGAGAAAGGCGTTACTCGTGAACGCCCGGACGCCGGCAGCGAGGTTGTGAGCCATGTGTGCGGTCGCCTCGCGGGCGGCTTGGCTCTGTCGGACTCCGGCCGATCGCGGGGTCGACACTGCCGGACTACCCGAGTTCGGCGACGCGGAAGCGGACGTAGCTCACCGCGAGGGCGCCGGCACCCCACGCGGCCATCACGAGCCAGCTGTACCAGGTCTCGGCGTACAGTTCGTCTGGTTGGTCCGCGTAGTTGTCGTCGATCGAGGCGTACTCGCCGGTTCCGATGATGCCGTCGTACACCGGTTCCAGCCCGGACAGGTACGCCGTCGTGGGCG
>CAYSJP010000318.1:0-2618 GCA_964431395.1 uncultured Halobacteriales archaeon | reverse complement strand
CGGCCCGCTGTCCCACGCTGGAATCCTCGCGCTTCAGCGCGCGGAGGATGTCAAGACCTGACGGTCACCGTGGCCTACACCCTCGACGGCGAGGCCGAGGAGCTCGTCGACGCCACGTCGTTCGTCGTCACCGACGGCGTCTCGGGGCTGTTCGGGCTGAACTGCGGCGGCACCGAGACGGGCGGCACCGTCGAGATCGACGGCCTGGAGTTCGACAACGAGCCCGGCCCGAACGTGACGGTGACCGGAAACGAGTCGACGTTCGCCACCGAGGATACGGAGATCGAGGGGACCGACAACGACCTGCTGTACCGGAGCGAACTGTACGGGGGCGACATCGGGTTCGACATCGCCGTCGAGGACGGCACCTACGACGTGATCCTGCACTTCGCGGAGGTCTTCCAGGAAAGCGCCGGTGACCGCGTCTTCGACGTCTCGGTGCAGGGCGAGACGGTACTGGAGGACTTCGACATCTACGCGGAGGCCGGCCACGACGTCGCCGTCACGGAGGTCGTGAGCGACGTGGAGGTCGACGGCGGGTCGCTCACCGTCTCCTCGTCGACTAGCGTCGACAACACGAAGTTCAGCGGCATCGAGATCAGGGACGCCTGACGAGGTCCGTGGGCGTTTCACGGTCGGACCCCGGCCGGGACCACCGGCGTTCACTGCGGCCAGGGCGCTCCGGGTTCGCGGTTCGCGGCCGTCCTGCGGAGGTCGTTCAGCGTATCTACGGGGTCCGCGCCGGGGACCTGTAACTCGTCGGACTCGTACTGCAGGTACGGCGTGAAGCTCGGCCCCCCGTCCACGGTGGTTCGTGTCCCGCGGGCGAACACGTCAGCCATGAGTGCGAAGGCGACCTGCTCGCCGAGCTTCACCCCCCAGTAGTGGTCGCTGTAGTAGTGGACCCCGGCGAACATCCGCGCCAGCCCGACGTTGGACACCAGTTTGTCGATCTCCTGGTGGACGCCCCTGTGGTCCGCCGGAACCTCGATGTCGGTCACGCCGGTGCCGAGGTGTTCGTCGCCGGGACTGGTCCCGGGCTGGTCACGGTCGTGGGTAACGACGCGGTACTCCAGGCCGGTGTCGCTCCAGTCGGCGTTCCGGAACCACGTTTTCAGGACGGTGCCGCAGGCGCCCGCGATGACCGAGTGGCCGCTGGGGTAGGCAGGGTGGACCGGCGATCCCTCCTCGTAGGCGGTCGAGAGGTAGTCCGTCTCGTGGGGGCGGGCCTCCAGCAGAGCGGAGTCGGTGAGCAACTCGTCGATCCCGAAGTCCGTGTGGTTCCACAGTTGCATGTGGAGTCGGCCGCCGTACGTCTCCGGGCGACACCGGAAGTGGCGCTCGTACTTCTGGTGAAACGCCGCCAGCAACGCCGCACGGGCGGCTCGCGCGACCATGTCGACCAGCCCGACCGGGCCGCCGTCGGTGTAGTTGAACACCCGTTCGCTGTCGGGGGGGTCCTCGAGCATGACGTACTCGAGCCCCGGGTCGAACTGCACCGTTCCGAGCAGCCGTAGCGCCGCGATGAGGTACTCCTGGTACGGCGGTTCGGCGTTGACGATCGTCGCCAGGTGGCGTGGCGTCGCCAGGTACCCCCGCGGCGTCGTCGGCGTGTTGGGGTCGGTCTCGGGGGCGCCGTCGTCGCGTCCCTCGAGCGTGTTCAGCCAGTCCTCCAGATAGTCGTTGTAGTCGGTGCCGGCTTCGTACCGGAGGTACTGTTGTTCGGCCGGCAGCGACCACAGTTCGACGTCGTGGACGAGGAACTGCGAGACGTACGGCCCCCACCAGTCGACGGCGCCGACCTCGACGAACAGCCGTCGGGTATCGTACCACCGCTCGGCCGAGCACGGGGGCGAGTCGCACGCATCCTGAGCCCGGTCCAGGTCCTCCTGCAACGCCTCGATGGTACGGACCAGCGGGTCCGAATCGTCGCGGTCCTCGAGAATCGCCTCGACGCTCTTCCGATCCTCTCCCTGCGGTCCGGTCGGTTCGTTGGGCCAGGCGGTAAAGGGGACGTCCCGTAGCTGTTCCATCGCGTAGGCGTCGATCATCTCCGCGGCGGTCACCGGTCCCGTGGGGTCGGGCGCCGCCGGAATCCGTCCCTGGTGGGAGTCCATCCCTGCCAGCGGCACCGAGTTCGCGCCCGGCGGGCCGATGAACAACCGTTCCCCCCCGCGTTCGAACGCCTCTTCGCCGGTGAACTCCTCCTCGGCCACCCGTTCGAAGTAGTTGGCCCGCTTGTCGTCGAAGGGAACGATTCCTTCCGGATACCGAGCATCGTCACTGTCGGTCGCCAGCGGCATCCCTTTCGTGAACCAGAACGGTGCGACATCTACACCGTCGATGCTCATCGTGTCGTTCCGGTACCGGTCGTTGACTGGCTGATCGATGTCGGCCAACCCATCGACGAACGTCTCCGCGGACCGACGTCTATCCTCGACTGGATTTCGAGTGTCGTCCGACGATGCCATGGGGGGTCATCAATGCCTAATTTGTAATGTGTTTTTCCGTTCGTGCAATTGTACGGATCGACGGAACTGCTGATGTGATTTGCCGCCGCCGCCGCCGGAACCCCGCCGCGCTTTAATACCCCGGCGCCCTCGCTCCCGACGAAGATG
>CAYSJP010000317.1:0-2652 GCA_964431395.1 uncultured Halobacteriales archaeon | reverse complement strand
CGACCGTCGAGACGCGGGACTTCCACCGCGCCGTCGACAAACTCGAACTCGAGGAGGGTTCGAGCACGCCTATCGCCCCCGACGGGACGCCGGCGTTTTACTGATGGGGATTTCCATCCGGATCGTCTCCGGAACCGGCCTCGGCCCGACCGCGGTTGCCTCCTACGATGCCGCCCTCGCGGACGCCGGTGTCCACAACTACAACCTCCTGACGCTCTCCTCGGTGCTGCCCTCGGAGGCAGAGATCGACGTTCTCGATGCGGCCCCCGATCTCGGCCGACCCGGCGGGAAACTCACCGTCGTCCAGGCACGCGCGACCGTCGAAGGGACGGGCCGGGCAACGGCGGCGCTGGGCTGGACGCGGGAGGCCGGGCACGGTCCGGGGGTGTTCTACGAGACCGGCGGCGAGTTCGACCGCACGGAGGCCCGCCGCCGGATCGGGCGCGGGCTCGATCACGCCCGGGAGATCCGCACGTGGGATCTCGACGGCTCGACGGTCGAGGTGGAGAGCGTGGTGACGGACGGCGCCTCCTTCGCCACGGCGGTCGTCGTCGCGGCCTACGGCGGGGCCGAGCCGATCGACTGACCGCCGGCAGCCCGATTCACTTCCCCCAGAATGGTTCCCGTGAGCGGCGCTTCTCGAGAAACGCCTGGAGCGCCTCGCGCTCGTCGGCCGGCAACTCCTCGCGCAGTTCCCGTTCGAGGATCTTCGCGTGCTTTTCGGGGAGGTCGACCCACAGCTCGTCGCCCTCGTCGATCCCGCGACCGACGGTAGGGCCGTCGATGGCGACGCTGACGCGCTCGCCGGCGCGAGCCTCGTCGACGTCCTCGCCCTGGTTCTGGATGCCCTGGACCGTCCCGACGCGGTCGGGCTCGGCGTCGTCGAACAGCGAAACGGGGACGTTCCGCTTCAGCGTGCCGGAGGTAACCTCGACGCCGACGACCGCCGGGTCCGACTGGCGGAACACGTGGTCCTGCAGGATCCGGAAGCGACACGGTCGGGTGATGTTCTCGAGTATCGTCTCCTGTTGGGACTCCTCGATCGCGGCGACGTGGTCCTCGTAGAACTCGACGAGCTGGTAGATCACGTCGTCGACGAACAGTTCGACGCCCTCGAGATCCGCCTCCTCGACGGCGGCATCGAGAACGTCCACGTTGAACCCGAGGATGGCGCGGTGGGTCGGCTCGGCCGCGGTGCTCGCGACCGCGACGTCCCGCGGGGCGATGTCGCCGACCTCCGCGCGGACGATCGGTACCTCCGCCTCGTCGAGGGCGTTCGCGACCGCCTCCAGGCTCCCGAGCGTGTCGGCCTTCACGACGACCCCCTGTTCGGCCGTCTCGACGGCGATCTGCTCGAGTTCGGCCTGGACCTCCGCGACGACGTCGGCGACCTCGCGATCACGGACGACCCGGACCGGCGCGCCGGCCATCGCGTCGTCGAGGTCGGGGGCGGCCACCTTGATCCCGGCCGCGGCCGCGGCCGAATCGACCTGTTCGAAGCGACTCTCGGTGCGGATCTCCGCCAGCGGCTGTGGCTGTAGCAGGGCCCGGACGGTCGTCACGATCGGCTCCGTCTCGCCCCCGACGACGACCCGGTCGTTGGCGTCGATCGTGCCGTCGTACAGCACGATGTCGATCGTCGTCCCGAACCCCCGCTCCTCGGTGACCTCCAGCACCGTCCCGACGCCCGGGCCGCCGGCGTCGATCGCCATTTCCGATTTCATGTAGCGCTGGGAGAGGCCCATCAGCACGGTGAGCAGGTCGGGGACGCCCTCGCCGGTCAGGGCCGACAGCGGGACGACCCCGATCGTGTTGCGGAAGTCGTTGACCCGCCAGTAGAAGTCGGACGTGAACCCCGCGCCGGAGAACTCGCCGATGAGTTCGTAGAGGCGGTCGTCGAGGTCCGACTGTACCCGCTCGGACTGTTCCTCGATGCTCGCCCGGATCGGGCTGTCGTCGTTGGAGTTCCACCCGGGGATGGTGTCGACCTTGTTCGCGGCGACGATGAACGGCGTCTCCGTTCGCCGGAGGATGTCGAGCGCCTCCTCGGTCTGTGGCTGGAACCCGTCGGTGACGTCGATCACCAGCACCGCGATGTCGGCGAGTGCACCCCCACGGGAACGCAGCGTCGTGAAGGAGTGGTGCCCCGGCGTGTCGATGAAGAGGAGGCCCGGAAGGTCGAAGTCCTCGGGGTCGACCAGCCGGCCGGCGATGCCCGAGACGACGTCCAGGGGCACCGCGGTCGCCCCGATGTGCTGGGTGATCGCCCCGGCCTCGCCTTCGCTCACCGCCGACCCGCGGACCGTGTCCAGGAGCGTCGTCTTGCCGTGGTCGACGTGTCCGAGCACGGCGACGATCGCCGTGCGCAACGACTCGCCCTCACCTCCCGCGGCTCCGTCGGAATCGTGCTCGGACATGCGTAATCAGTTACTGGTGCTTATCGCTGGCGCGCAGTAAAGTCCATCGAGACGGACCAGGCCGAGTTCGCTCGGGGTCCTCGGGGTGCTCCCGAAAGTCGATGTCGTACGCGGGGTCGTCGTCACCCCCCCGGAAGACATGAGACCTCGGGCGCGGGCGATCGACTGCCCCGGAAGTCATCAGGGCTCGATAACGAGCTTCCCGACGAAGCTGTCTTGCAGGACTGCCCGCTGT
>CAYSJP010000316.1:0-2663 GCA_964431395.1 uncultured Halobacteriales archaeon | reverse complement strand
CACCCGGGGCCTCTCGTCCGGAGGACGCTGACCGCGGGAGTGGATTTATGCGCCACGGCGGCCTCGTTTCGGTATGGAGGACTTCGAGGAGTTGATCTCCTTTCTCACGCCCCGCGAGGAGAACGAGGCGATCAAATCGTACCAGAACACCACCGCCATCGCGTGTCCGGCCTGCGATGAGCCCTTCGACGACCTCGTGGTCTGCAAGGAGGACCCGACGCGGCTCAACCTCGACGAGCGGATGGACTTCTGCGTGGGGACGACTCCGGAGGGATCCCCGGCGATCTTCACCCACAAGCAGTGAGCCCGGTGGACCTCTTCGATCGGGTCGCAGACCTCCCCCTCCGCCTCGAGGAGTACGGCCTGGAGACCCGCGAGCGCGACACCTCGAGCGGGTTCAGCCGGAAGACGACGGTCGTGACGCTCGCCGGCGACGGGCAGACGGGCATGGGGGAGGACGTCACCTACGAGACCGAGGAGCACGACCGGCTGATCGAGGCCGAGGAGCGCGGCAGGCTGTTCGACGCCGGCGACTTCGACCCCGCCGGCGAGTACACCGTCGCGTCGTTCTCGGAGGCGCTCTCGACGGTCGACCTCTTTCCCGCCGGTACCCCTGACCGGGAACGGTTCCGGCACTACCGCCGGTGGGGCTTCGAGAGCGCCGCGCTCGACCTCGCGCTCCGGCAGGCCGGTCTGACCCTCGCGGAGGCGCTGGATCGGACGTACGACCCGGTCAGGTTCGTCGCGAGCACGCGCCTGGGCGACCCCCCGAGTGCCGAGCGCGTCCACGCCCTCCTGGATCGGGTCCCGGGGATCGAACTCAAGCTCGACCCCACCCCCGCCTGGAGCCTCGACCTGATCGAGGAGTTCGCGGCGACCGACCGCGTCCGCATTCTGGACCTGAAAGCGGGGTACGAGGGGACGGCGGTGGACACCGAGGTCGATCCCGTTCTCTACAGGACGCTGCTGTCGGCGTTCCCCGAGGCCGTGATCGAGGACCCCGGTATGAGCGAGGAGACGCGACCGCTGCTCGCGGAGGCCAGCGACCGGCTCTCCTGGGACCTCCCGGTCGAGGGGCTCGCGGACGTCGACGCGCTCCCCTGGGAGCCGCGGTGGCTCAACGTCAAGCCGTCGCGGTTCGGGACGGTCGAATCGCTGTTCGAGACTGTCGCGTACTGTCTGGAGCGGGATATCCGGATGTACGGCGGCGGCCAGTTCGAACTCGGCGTCGGACGCGGCCAGCTCCAGGCGCTCGCCTCGGTGTTCTACCCCGACGGACCGAACGACGTCGCCCCGCGAGCGTACAACGATCCGGACCTCCCCGAGACGCTGCCCGCGAGCCCGCTGTCACCGCCGGCCCGACCGGATGGGTTCAGGTGGTGAGGGCGACGTGTCGGTCGCCGGCACCGGGCGGGCGTCATAATGACTGTTGTAGCGTGTTACCGCTCCGACCGCCCGCCGTCGGGCGGTCGATGCGGCGATTGCCTACAACAGTCAGTATCAGCGCACGGTATCGAGTATCGCGTCCACGAACTTCTCGACCATCTCGGAGTGCCGGTAGGACTGGAACACGAACCCAGTGGCGAGCGCGACCGCCGTCCAGCCGTTGAACGTCCCGCTCAACTCGAAGACCAGCTCGCCCTCGCCGATCACGCCGGCCCGCCACAGCGGGAGCACGGAGCCGAGCAACAGCGCGCCGAACACGCTCGTCGCGGCGGCAATGACGACGGGGTAGAACTTGTATGCGAGCGCCGCCCCGGTGAGCCCCACGACGAGGGTCAACAGCAGCCCCTCCTGGGCGCCGCCCTCGGTGAGTCGATTGACGGCGACCACCTCCTCGAGGACCCCCGGATCGATCGCTCCCGGATCGTCCGGGACCGCCTCCGGGCGGAGCAGTTCCCCCCCGAGAAAGACGAGGACACCGGCGAGCGTCGAGGCGATGAACGCCCCGAGCACGACCGCGAAGCGTGCCAGCGCCGTGACGATCCCCGCCGCGATGAGCCCGCCGACGAGCGCGAGGACGCCCGCGACGAGCAACTGGACCCCCATTTCGCCCCCCCCTCCGCTCCCGACGACGAACCAGCCGGCCGCGCCGCCGACGCCGGCGCCGATCAGGCCGCCGATCCACTTCAAAAACAGGTCGAACAGGTCGTAGCCGAGGTACGCGAACGCGAGACCGACGACCGTGACGATGCTGAGCGGAACGACTGGATCAACCCCGGTCGCTACCATTACTGCCGCATACACCGGGGAGGTATAAGACCGTTCCGCGACCGGCAACGCTGGCGCCATCGGCGTCGATCGATCGGGAACGACGGGCGGTGACAAAGCCTTTAACCGCCACACCGCGTAGCGTGTGCAAATGGTACTCGACGATCTCGGGAGTTCGCTCCGGGGGGCGCTGTCGAATCTCCGGGGGAAATCCCGTATCTCCGAGGAGGACGTCGACGCCGTCGTCAAGGAGATCCAGCGGTCGCTGCTCTCGGCCGACGTCGACGTCGACCTCGTGATGGAGCTCTCCGACGGGATCAAGAACCGCGCCCTGGACGAGGAGCCCCCACCCGGCACCTCCGCTCGCGATCACGTCCTCCGGATCGTGTACGAGGAGCTCGTCGACCTCGTGGGCGATTCGACGGAGTTGCCCCTGGAGTCCCAGACGATCC
>CAYSJP010000315.1:0-2685 GCA_964431395.1 uncultured Halobacteriales archaeon | reverse complement strand
TCCGTGAATCGCGCGCGGTTCCTGCTCGGGCTCGCCTCCGTTCTCGCCGGGACGACCGTTCTCCTGGGCGTGCTCGGTGTCGTCTACAACCTCTTCATCCTCGTTCTCGCGGTCCCCTTCGGAATCGGGACCTACATGATCTGGGCGGACGCGACCGGCCGGATCGAGGCGCGAGCGCGCGCCCGGCGGTCGCGGAGAGAGCGGACGCGCCGGTCGCGGGAGCCACGCGAGCGCGCATACCGACGCCGGGCCGGACGCGGGGCACGGCGCCGCGCGACCGGCGGGGTCGGCGCGGACTCGACCCGAGCGCGCGAGCGCCGGTACGCCCCGACGGTCGACGACGGGCCGACTCCCGAGGAGGCCAGGCAGGTGCTCGGCGTCGGGCCGGGCGCGGACGAGGCGGAGATCAAACGCGCCTATCGCGAGCGCGCGAAGGAGGTCCACCCCGACCAGGCCGGCGGCGACGAGGAGGCGTTCAAGACCGCGACCGAGGCCTACGAGCAGTTGGTGGAAAACTGATTCGGACGGGCCGTCTCCCGCCGGTCGGGGGGTATCCGCGGCCTGTCGGGAACGGAACGGTCCGTTTTTTACCGGGCCCCCGAAACTGATGGCCATGAGCTTCGAAGAAGACGACGAGGTCGTCCTGCACGACGAACACTCCGAGCACGACGGCGATGTCGGCACGGTGACCCAGGTGATGGAGACGATGTTCGGTTCGGCGAACTACACCGTCCAGTTCGAGGAGGGTCAGGAGGCCGGCGTCCCCGAGGACGCCCTCGAACCCGCCGAGGAAGACGCGGACGACGAGGAGTAGGCTCCGGATGGGATCGATCCCGCTTCACTACGTCGACCTGCGCGCGTTCTGCTACGTCACCGAGGACGAGAAGCGAGTCGAGCGTGCGCTCCGGACCGTTCTCCCCGAGGAGTTTCCGGTCGACCGCGCGGAGAGCGAGGGCCACCACGGCGACCGGATCATCGTCCTGTCGGCGCGAGTGGAGAACGCCGACGACCTCCGGGTCGTGCTCGACCGCGTCCGGGATATCGACGACGTCGACGCCGTTCGCGAGGAACTCGACCGGCGCGTCACCGACGACTGTGAGCTGTTTTTGACCTTCGACAAGGCGGCAGCCTACCGCGGCGAGATCCGGCTGGGCGACGGGATCACGTTTCGCGCGAAGGTAGAGGCGTACCCGGCGAAACGGGAGGCGGCACTCGAGAACGCCCGCGAGCTTATGGACGGCTGATCGCGGTCAGATGTCGCGGAACAGCGCCTCGTAGTCCGCCTCGTCGAGTTCGCCGGCGCGGTCGCGCAGGCTCGTCTGGAGGTCGGCGAGTTCCCCCAGGAGTTCGTCGTACTCCGAGCTCGCGTCGAGCTCGTTTGCGGACATCTCGGATTCGAGCGTCGCGCGCTTCGAGGCCAGGGCGTAGTACCGCTGGACGTCACCGGAGTAGCGGTCCCGGCCGAGGAGCCCCTCGACGATATCGTACAGGTCGGACTCGGTGACCGGCTTGACGACGTAGTCGTCGAACCCCATCTCGAGGATGTCGAAGTCCGGGTCGACCGCGGTGACCATCGCGACGCGGGCGTCGAGTCCGGCCTCCCGGATCATCGACAGGACGTCGTCGCCCGATCCGTCGGGCAGCCGGCGATCGAGGAGGGCGACGTCGATGTCGTCGTCGAGTAGCTCCTCCGCCTCTCCCGCAGTGTGAGCCGTTCGGATGTCGTAGTCCGCCGCAAGCCAGGTCTCGTAGAGGTCGGCAAGCCGCTCTTGGTCTTCGACTACGAGCACCGTACTCCTCGACATGAACATTCGTACCGGCCGTGCCCTCAAAACTCTTCCCTCATGGACCAGCGAGGACCGCTTCCCCCGCGAGTCGGGCGTGGATCACCGACGGAGTTATAATGACTGTCGTAGCTGGTTTGGCCGGTTAGCAGCATTTGCATAGGTGTTTACCGGTGAGCGCCACCCCCAGTGGCAGCGCTCACCGATAAGAGACTACAACAGTCATTATTAGTCCGTCCGGATCGTCATTCCCAACGGATGGACGCACACCTCCGGGCCGGGATCGCCGTGTACAACGCCGGCGAGCACCACGCCGCCCACGACGCCTGGGAGGACCGGTGGCTCGACCTGGAGTCGGGCACTACCGACGAGCGGTTCCTGCACGGTCTGATCCAGTTCACCGCCGCCGTCCACCACGGCTACGGGGACAACTGGGCCGGCCTCCAGGGACTCGCCGGGAGCGCGACCGAGTACCTCGACGGCCTGCCCTCGCCGTACCGCGGCGTCGACATCGACACCATCAGGGACTACCTCGCCGACCTGGCTGCCGACCCCGAACACATCGAGCGCGTCGAACCGCCACGGCTCCGGCACGGGGGTCGCGCGCCCGGTCTCGCCGATTTCGCGGACGAGGGGGCGTTCGAGGCGGCGGCAATCGCGGCCGAGGTGCTCGCGGAGGAGCACGACGCCTACCGCGAGGCCGCCATCGAGGCCGGGATCGAGTACGCCCGCGAGTCGGTCGAGGCGGGCGAGGGCGGCCAGTTCGTCGCGCTGATCTTCGATTTCGTCGCCGGGGAGGAACGCGATCTGGTGTACCAGCGCCTGCGCGAGCACGTCGACCGCCGGCAGAGCCGGGAGGCGGACGTCGAGGGACTGTTCGATCCGGAGTGATAATGACCGT
>CAYSJP010000314.1:0-2690 GCA_964431395.1 uncultured Halobacteriales archaeon | reverse complement strand
ATCACACCACGTCGCCGCGAACCGACCGTCCCTCGCGCGATTCCCGGTGTTGTTCCATCACGCCCGCCGCCTCGCTCGCCTCGCCCTCGTCCATCCCGAGCATCTCCAGGGCCTCCGGGAGCGTCGGGAACACGAGTTCGCCCGCCCGCAGTTTTTCCATGGCCGTCGGGCTGTGCTCGCCGTCGACCCACAGGCAGACGCCGCGGGGATCGAGAATTTCCGCGTAGCTCTCCCTGGCTCGTGCCCCTTCCAGACGCTGGGTGACGTTGTCCTCGAAGCCGGTGTTGCACACCTCCAGGTGGATCGGCTCGTCCTCCGGGAGCAGGTGTGCGGCGAGACAGCGCTCGGGGGCGACGTACCCCGACTCGTTGGCCCGCAGGTGCTCCGGGAACTGCTCGGCCCACGCCGCACGCACCGTCCGTCCGACGCCCTCGACGCCGTACTCGGCCTCGAACTCGGCCGACCGGTCGGGGTCGTCACCCCGGAGCAGGACGTCCTTGGTCAGGTACACCGACAGCTCCTCGATCGGGTCGAGCCCGAGCGCGAGGTCCCCGTACACCCACACCTCCCGGACGGGCACGGGCATCGGTTCGCCCTCGACCCGCCCGAGGATCGCCTCGACGCGTTCGATCGCGGCGGCCCGCTCCATCGACCCGGAGTACGCGAGGCACGGTCAAGACGCTTGCGCGTCGCCGTCCGAAGAGCGCCGTCGCGCCCGGCCGCCCGGCATTCGGTACACCGGAATGGGGTTTATCACCCGACACCCCTCGCCGAGGACCGGAGAGATCGGTAATCGGCTACGCGAGTCATTATCAGTGCCGGCGCGTCCACGCCTCGGAGCCGAACTGCTCGCTCGCGATCTCCCCGGCGCGCTCCAGTTCGCCGGCGGTCCAGTCCCCGGCGTCGGCGCCGGCCCACTCCGCGAGCGCGGATTCGAGGCACGTCACCGCCTCCACCCGGTCGATCTCCGCGTGGTCACGGACCGAGGTCACGCGCTCCGCGAAGGTCGCCGGGTCGGGCGCGCCCGAGAAACACCCGAGGTGTCGTTCGATCGCGCGCGAGAAGGTGATCGAGCCGTGCTGGACGACGGCCTCGCGGGTGCGGTGCTGTGCCGTCCCGCTGATCTTCCGCCCCCCGACGACCACGTCGTGGGCCGGGTGGACTTCCCGGAGATAGCAGGAGGGCTCGTGGATCGGGTCCGCTCCCTGCTCGGCGACCGCCGCGGGGACGCCCATGCGGTCCAGCGCATCGAGGACCGGCTCCAACAGGAGTTCGTAGGACGCCATCAGGTCCCCCGGCACCTCGTCGGCGGGCACGACGATCGAGTAGGAGATGTCGCCGACGGCGTCGTGGTAGATGCCGCCGCCGCCGGTCGGCCGGCGGACGACCGGGATCCCCTCGCGCTCGCAGTACGCCCAGTCGACCGTGTCGGCGGGCTGGTGGTAGCCCAGCGAGAGCGTCCCCGGCTCCCACCGGTACACGCGGAGGGTTCGCGGGCCGCCCTCGGCGGCGGTTTCGGCAGCGACTTCATCGAGCGCCATGTTCCGGGCACCCCCCCGTCTTTCCTCCGCGATCAGCCGCCACTCCCGATCGGCGAGGGCCATGGAATCCCGTCCGGCCGGCGGCCGAAAGCAGTTTCGACTGGCCCCGCCTCGAATCCCGGTCTCCAACCGAGGCCGTTCGGTATCGTCGCATGGGGTTTATTCACCCACACGCGCCGGCCTTTTGTCGGGCGACGACGTAGGAGAATCATGGTTTCGAACGTCGCGGCCGTCTTCCCCGAGCTCGAACCCGGGGACTTCTATCTCCTCTCCGGGCTCGAACACGGGATGCGCTTTTCGGAGTGGGTCAAGGAGAGCGACATCCCGCAGTTCTCCCGGCTCGATGCGCAGGACGTCTCCTACCGGCTGGATCGCTGTATGGACCGGGAGCTGATCGAGCGCAAGACGATCCAGTACACCGGCTACCGGCTCGCCTTCGAGGGGTACGACGCGCTCGCCCTGCGGGCGTTCACCGAGCGGGACACCTTCGACGAGTTCGGCGCGCCCCTGGGCGTGGGCAAGGAATCGGACGTTTACGAGGTGCGCTCCTACAAGCCGCTGGCCCTGAAGTACCACCGCGAGGGGTACACCCAGTTCCGGGAAGTCCGGAAGGAACGGGAGTACACCGCCGACCGCGAGCACGTCTCCTGGATGTACACCGCCCGGAAGGCAGCCGAGCGCGAACACGAGATCCTGGAGGCGCTGTACCCGGACGTCGCGGTTCCACAGCCCATCGATCACAACCGTCACGCCATCGTCATGGAGAAGCTCCCCGGCGTGGAACTCGCGAACGCCACGCTCGAGGACGCACAGGCCACCGGCGTGCTCGATCTGATCCTCCGGGAGGTCGCCGCGGCCTACGAAGCGGGGTACGTCCACGCCGACGTCAGCGAGTACAACGTCTTCGTGGGCGAGGAGGGCGTCGCCCTCTTCGACTGGCCACAGGCGGTCGCCACCGACCACGAGAACGCCACCGAACTCCTCCGGCGGGACGTCGCGAACGTCGCGGGCTACCTGAAGCGCAAACACCCCAACGCAGTCCCCGAGATCGACGCCGAGTCGGTCGCCGATCGGATCCGCGAGGGTGCCTTCGAGTCGGTCGAAACGGGCGCCGCGTAAACGGCATACCGGTTTATCGAATAACCCCCG
>CAYSJP010000313.1:0-2692 GCA_964431395.1 uncultured Halobacteriales archaeon | reverse complement strand
GATGGACAGCTACAGCGATCATTATTAGTGGAAGCCGGACTAATAAAGAGTCGTTCGGTCACGGGCCGCCGAACCCATCGAACCATGACCCGAAACTATCACACGAACGCAGTACAGCACGACGACGACCGGACTCGAATGGAGGTCGATCGATGAGCGCGACCAGTCCCCCGCCGAGCGCGCCGCGGGAGGTGGACGAGCCACCCGACTTCGAACTCTCACATCGCTTCGATGACCTCGACGACCCGACCGAGGTGACGGTGTTTACCGACTCCGAGGAGGGATCCACGACCCAGTGGCTCTCGATCGGGACGGGGTACGCGCTGCCACTCGAGGAGATCCGCTAACCGGACGGCACGCGCTGGCGCCGCCCCGGCGGACCACTGTGGATCCGCGCCCGTGTTCCGTCCCGGCGAACCTTTGTGGATCCGCGCCCGAGCGCCGGCATGGTGCGCTACGACGTGGCCGTCGTCGGCGGGGGCGTGGTCGGCTGCTCCGCGGCGAAACACCTCGCGGAGCGCTCCTCGCTTTCGGTCTGCGTGATCGAGAAGGAACACCGGCTGGGCGCCCACCAGAGCGGGCGCAACTCCGGCGTGCTCCACCCGGGGTTCAACTACCCGCCCGGCTCCCGGAAGGCTGCCTTCGCGACGGAGGGTACTCGCCGGATGAAGACCTACGCCGACGAACACGGGATCCCGGTCGAGGAGTTCGGCGTCGTCGTCGTCGCGACCGATCCCGAGGAGGAGGCCCGCCTGCGTGACCTCCGCTCGCAGGCCGAGGCCAACGGCGTCGAGGTGGAGATCATCGGCGCGGAGGCGCTCCGTGAGCGCGAGCCCCACGCCGCCGGGCGGGCGGCGCTTTTCTGCCCGGAGGCGGCCTCGATCGACTCCCAGCAGTACCTCCACGCGCTGGCGAAGGATGCGAAGAACCTCGGGGTCGAGTTCTTCATGGGTCACCGCGTGGAGTCGGTCGAACGCGGGGGCCCTGGCGCCGCGAACCACCTGATCGAAACCAGTAGCGGGGAGGTCGAGGCCGGCTACCTCCTCAACGCCGCCGGACTGTACGCGGACGAACTGGCCGCCGAGTGCGGCGTCGGCGACTCCTACCAGGTCGTCCCGTTTCGCGGCGAGTACTACGAGGTCGTCCCCGACCGGGCCGGCCTGTGTGAGACGATGATCTACCCGACGCCCGACCCCGATCTGCCCTTTCTGGGCGTGCACTTCACCCGGCGGACCGACGGGAAGGTGATCGTCGGCCCGAACGCCGTGCTCGCCTTCGGCCGGGAGGCCTACCGAAACACCGACGTCGACCTCCGGGAGTTCGCGGAGACCCTGGGCTATGGGGGGTTCTGGAAGCTCATGGCGAGTCCGAAGATGCTCAAGGTCGCGTGGGACGAGCTGGGGAAGTCCTACCTGAAGGGGCGGTTCGTCGCGGCCGCCCGGGAGCTCGTCCCCGAGGCCCGACCGGGGGACTTCCGGAAGAGCTACGCCGGGATCCGGGCCCAGCTCGTGAGCGCCGACGGCGACCTGGTGAAGGAGCCGGTGTTCGAGCGCGGCCCCGACTCCATGCACGTGCTGAACGCCGTCTCGCCGGGCCTCACGTGCTCGCTTCCCTTCGGTGACCACCTCGCCGGCGAGGTGGCAGAGGACGTCGGCGGCTGAAGAGCGGTCGCGTTACCACGTTCCGGGAGTCAGCAGGTGAGTATATGTTCCGCCGGGACGATCGGCGGGGTATGGGCGAGTTTTCCAACGACGTGGCGGTCGTCACCGGCGGCAGCACTGGTATCGGGCGCGAGACGGCACTGGCCTTCGCGGACCGCGGTGCGAGCGTCGTCATCGGCGACGTGAACGTCGGCGGCGCCGAGGAGACCGTCGACACGATCGAGGCGGCGGGCGGCGTGGCGATCGCGGTCGAGACGGACGTCACCGAGACGGTGGACGTCGAGGCGATGGTCGACGCGGCGGTCGACACCTTCGGCGGACTCGACTACGCGTTCAACAACGCGGGAATCGGCGGAGAAGAGACGCCCACCGCGGAGATCCCGGAGGAGGACTGGACCGCCGTACTCGACGTGAACCTCCGTGGCGTGTTCCGGTGTGTGCAGGCCGAACTCCCGGCGCTGCTCGATGAGGGGGGCGTGATCGTGAACAACGCCTCCGTGCTGGGTCGGGTCGGCTTCGAGAACGCCGCCGGCTACACGGCAGCGAAACACGGGGTACTCGGGCTGACGAAGGTCGCGGCGATGGAGTACGCGGGCGAGGACGTCCGCGTCAACGCCGTCTGTCCGGGGTTCATCGAGACGCCGATGCTCGAGCGCGGCGGCATCACGAGCGACGAGGAAACGCGGGCCCAAGTGGAAGCGCTCCACCCGATCGGCCGGCTCGGCGAGCCCGACGAGATCGCGCAAGCGGTCACCTGGCTGTGTTCCGGCGACGCCTCCTTCGTGACCGGGACGGCCCTGAACGTCGACGGGGGGTACCTCGCGCGCTGACCGGTGTCGCCGCCGTCGATAGCGATTCACCGGGCGCACCGCGGGAGAAAAGCCGCCGGCCACGAGTCGGTAGCGGCGGCTCTTCGTGACCACCACACCTTTCGCCCCCGGCCCCCATCCTCCGCGTGATGATCGAGGCGGTCGACCTGCGCAAGGAGTACGCCGACGTCGTCGCCGTCGAGGGCAGCACCTTCTCCGTCG
>CAYSJP010000312.1:0-2710 GCA_964431395.1 uncultured Halobacteriales archaeon | reverse complement strand
AAACCGTCCAGGGACGCCATTGCATCGTCGTACGCGAGAGCGATTCATAAACGTTGTCACCAATTTTCGACCACCTACTCGAACTCCCGCTCGGCGTACCCCCGCTCGCGCTCGCGGAACGACTCGGCGTCGATGACCTCCTCGAAGTCGTCGAAGGAGACGGTGTCGACCGACTCCGTCGTCCCCTCCCGGCGGAGGGTTCCGTAGGCCGACTCCAGGGCGTCGGTGACCGAAAACAGGGCCGTCAGCGGGAACACGACGATGTCGAAGCCCAGTTCCTCGAGTTCCTCGGCGTCGAGAAACGGCGTCTTCCCACCCTCGATCATGTTTGCGAACGTGGGCGCGTCGACCGCCTCGTTGATCCGGCGAAGCTCCTCCCTGGACTCGGGCGCCTCGACGAACACCACGTCCGCCCCGGCGCGCTCGTAGGCCCGCCCCCGGTCGATCGCCTCCTCCAGGCCGTGGGGTTCGCGGGCGTCGGTCCGGCCGATGATGACGAACTCCCAGCCGGTCTCCGCGCGGACGTCGGCAGCCGCGGCGATCCTGCGGGCGTGTTCGTCCGCCGGGACGACGCGCTTCTCGTTCATGTGGCCGCACTTTTTGGGCCACTTCTGGTCCTCGAGGATCACGCCGGCGATCCCGGCGTCGACGCACTTCTGCATCGTCCGACGGACGTTGAGGACGTTCCCGTACCCGGTGTCCATGTCCGCGACGAGGGGGGCGTCGATCGCGCCGGCCACCTGCCCCGCGCGGTCGACGTTCTCCGCCATCGTGAGCATCCCCATGTCGGGGAGGCCGAGCTCCGTCGCGGCGATCGAGAATCCCGAGGTGAACACGGCCTCGAAGCCGGCGCGTTCGGCCAGCCGCGCCGACAGCGCGTCGTAGGCGCCCGGCAGCGCGAGGATGTCGTCGGCCGCGATGTGCTCCCTGAGTCGCTCCGGCGGGGTCGTTCCCATACCGGGGGCAATCGCGCGTTCCTGCTAAGCCTTTGGGCGAGTCCCGCGCCCCCGGACCCGAACGATCCCACCGGTCGGCCTCCGACAGGCTTTTTCGCGGTTCGGTCGCATTCGGAGTCATGACCGACCGCTCCACGCTCGAGGCCGTCTCGCCGCTCGACGGCCGGTACGCGCGCTACACGGAACCCCTGCGATCGTACGCGAGCGAGGCCGCGCTCCAGCGCGCCCGCACTCGCGTCGAGGTCGAGTACCTGATCGCGCTGGCGGATCTGGACGCCACGCCGATCGAGATCACGGACGACGAGTGCGAGGCGTTTCGCGCCGTCTACGAGGAGTTCGACGACGGGGACGCGCAGGTCGTGAAGCGGATCGAGACCGAGGGGTACGGCGAGTACGCCGCGACGAACCACGACGTGAAAGCGGTGGAGTACCTGCTCCGGGAGCGCCTGCCCGAGCGCCTGCACCCCTGGATCCACTTCGGCCTCACGAGCGAGGACGCGACCAACCTCGCCTACCGACTGCTCGTGAAGGGGGCGGTCGGGGAGGTGCTCGTCCCGGCGGCGCGGGACGTGCGCGATGTGCTCGCCGACGTGGCCCGCGAGCACCGTGACCTGCCGATGCTGGCGCGCACCCACGGCCAGCCGGCGACGCCGACCACCTTCGGCAAGGAGATGGCCGTCTACGCCGCCCGCCTGGGCCGGGCGCTCGGCCGGGTGCGGATCGCGAAGGAGGACCTCGCGGGCAAGCTCGGGGGCGCGTCGGGCACGTTCGGGGCCCACGCCGCCGCCTACCCCGACGTCGACTGGCGCGCGTTCTCGCGGGAGTTCGTGCAGTCGCTCGACCTGGAGCACGTCGCACTCACCACGCAGGTCAACCCCGGCGACGACTTCGCCGCCCTCTTCGACGCGATTTCCGGGCTCAACCGGGTTCTGATCGACTTCGACCGGGACGCGTGGCTGTACGTCTCGGATCGTTACCTGGGCCAGGAGGCCGTCGAGGGGGAGACGGGCTCCTCGACGATGCCCCACAAGGTGAACCCGATCGATTTCGAGAACTCCGAGGGCAACCTCGCGAAGGCGAACGCCGACCTCTCCTTTCTCGGAGAGTGGCTCACCACCTCGCGCCTCCAGCGCGACCTGACCGACTCGACGGTGAAGCGGACGGTTGGCGCCGCCCTCGCGCACTGCCTGATCGGCTACGGGAAAGCCGGCGACGGCCTCGGTACCGTGGTCCCCAACGGGGCAGCCATGCGCGAGGACCTGGACGCGAACCCGGCGGTGCTCGCGGAGGCGGTCCAGACGATCCTCCGCCGGGAGGGGTACGCCGACGCATACGAGCGCGTGAAGACGCTAACCCGGGGCGAGGAGGTCACCCTGGAGAGCCTGCGCGAGGCGATCCGTGACCTCGAGGTCGACCCCGACGTCCGGGAGGAACTGCTCGATCTGACGCCCGCGGGGTACGTCGGCCTGGCGAGCGAACTGGTCGAGGGTCTCGACGACGGGGCGTAGCTTACACCTGGACCCGAATAGGTGTCGCCGATCGATCGAAACCTTCGACGGCAAGAAGATTAATACGTCTCTACTCCGGATCAGCGATAACGTGTCGAGATTGCCGTGAACGTACCGTGTCGACCCAGGGTACGACTCGTTTCGACGCGGTACCCTCCGGTGTGCCCCCACATGACGTCCCCCGTATCGTCCGATCCCCTCGTGTGGCCTCTGATACCGCTCCGGCGAGAAGCCCGTGAGGCTGCG